>DATIRA010000125.1:0-3071 GCA_035470225.1 Steroidobacteraceae bacterium
CGGGTTCGTGTCCACGCAGCTGAACTTGTACACCTCCTGCAGGCCCACCAGGGCCGGGCTGCGCTGCTCGATCAAGGCGGCGAGCGCCTGCACCCGCTCCGTGGGAAGGCTCGCGGCACGGTTGCGCAGCGCGTCGATAACGGCCGAGTTGAAATCGGGCTCGGTGACGAGGCCGATCAGGTCGGTACCCACGTACTGGTTCTGCGTCATCACATCGATGTCGCCGGCACCGGCCGGCGACAGCATCGCGAGCATTCCGACTCCCGCGATGGAAACCATCAGATGCTTCATGAGTATTCTCCCCGGGGAAACGGCAGGCCGCGGCTCGCTCGCCGTTCCCCGCTGCTCTTCTGAGTTCACGCCCGCCGCGAGTTTCTACCGGTCAACGGCTCGGGCAATCCGCGACCTTTGGCGTGCAGTGTCTCTCAGAATCGGAGCGTGGAACATAGGTGCTTGTTCCGCGCGATCCGCAGCCGTCGGTTTGACATAAGCGATTCAGGAATCCAGCAGTTCGAAGCTGATCCCGGCATGCTGGACGAGACGCTCGGTGAGCCGCTCGCCGAAGATCGTCGCAGGTGTCCAGAACCCGCCTGGCGCGTCCTTCCTCGGCGAGTCCAACGCCAGGCACGCGGCCGCCTGGCCCAGCATCGTCGCGGTCGAGCCGTAGCCGGGGTCACGATCGCCGGTGACCCTCGCCCGGAGCGTCTGGCCGTCCGAGGTCCGTCCGAAGAAGCGCAGGTCGTAACTGCCCCTCGCCTGCTGCTCCTCGGTCGGTCCCTCGCCCGGTTCCGGCAGCACGAGCCTGCCAAGCACGGCGCGCAGCGGTGCCACTGAACCTGCCGCCATCACGCCTGCGATTCCAGCAGCCAGCCCGGTCGCTGTCAGCCGGCCCTTGAGGCCAGGCCCCGTCAGCACTGCCTCGTCGTAGCGGAACTTCCTGCCGTAGGCGTGCTTCGATAGCGCGTTGCTGCGGTGAACGATCCGCGTGTTTATCGCCGCCATCACGAACGGAGCCACCCATGACTGGAAATCCGTGTCGAACTCCGGCAGCGAGACCTGTGGTTGACGGACCCCGGGAGCATGGGTCTTCGGGCAGAGCGAATACGGATTCGCGAGCTCCTTGCGCAGCTTCGGATCCGAGGCAGCCTCCTTGAGCACATTCATCAGACTCGCGACCGTGCCGCCGGAGAAGCCTCCCTTGGCCGACCTGACACGCATCTTCACGGTCGTGCAGGGTTTCCCGAAGCGTTCCCGGCTCGCCTGCTGCAGGAAATACACGCCGAGGTCCGACGGGATCGAATCGAAGCCGCAGCAGTGCACGATCCGCGCTCCGGACTTCTTCGCGCGAGGTTCATAGCTGCGGATCATGCGGCGGATCCACTGCACCTCGCCGGTCAGGTCGCAGTAGTCCGTCCCGGTTTCCGCGCAGACCTTGACCAGCGGCTCGCCATACAGCGCATATGGCCCGACGGTCGAGACGACGACGCGCGCTCCGGCACACAGTTGCCGAAGCGAATCCTCGTCCGCAGCGTCTGCCACCAGAAGCGGCAATCGCGCCGCGCCGCGGCCGAGCGAGCTGCGCACGCTCTCGAGTTTGTCGATCGAGCGTCCGGCCATGGCCCAGCTGGGGCTGCCGTCGACGCCGAACTGCTCGAACAGGTAATGGCAGAGAATCTGACCGACGAAGCTGGTTGCGCCGAATACGACGACGTCATGGTGCCTGGCGGGCATCGAACTGTCTCCTTGAGTCTGGTGGCCCGGCGACGCCGCCGGTCAGGCGACGACCCGAAGCAGCTGCCGCGCTGCCAGGACCATCAGCGCAACCGTACCGAGCGCGAAGACCGAGAAGCGCACGATCACCTTGTTGAACGTCGCCTGCACCAGCGAGTGCAGCACGCGCAGGATCACATAGGCCCATGCGAGCCTGAGCGCGGTCGCATCGCCTCCGCCGGTGAGCGCCGCGAAGAACATCAGCGCATAGAAGATCGTCGGCTGTTCGTGCAGGTGGTTGTAGTTGTCCGCGACGGCACGAACGGAGGAGGGGACGCGGTGCACCCAGGTGCCCGGGTGCGCGGCATCCTGGGGCTCGACACCGGCCTTGTTCATGGCCGGGATGCGCGTCGCGTACATCCACACCCACATGATCAGCGTCCAGGTCACCAGAACCAGCACCGGCGTGAGGAACTGCGTCGTCGTAGGCATCGGGATCTCCGTCGTGATGGGCGCAGGCTACCAGTCGTGGTGCCCGGCCGGCCAGTGCGGTCGGCCGGTCGCCGGGTTCAGACCCGGTAATGGGACATCAGCAGCTTCTCGAACCAGGCGTCCGGGATCATCCAGCGCAGGCGGGTCAACAGCGTCTGCGACCTCAGCCCGACGAGATACCTGGGGTCCACGCGGCGCTTGTCGACGAGTCCCGCGACCAGTTCGGCGAGCATGCGTGGGTCGGCTCCGTGCCGCTCGTCCTCGGCAGCGACTTCCAGCGCCGAGTGCATCCTGGCCGAGTACGGGGAGTCCGGGTCCTCGGCGGCCGCCGCCAGCTCGCGATGCGCCGTGAACTCGGTGCGGAAATCACCCGGCTCGACCAGTGTCACCCGGATCCCGGACTGCGCCAGCTCCATGCGCATGGACTCCGTCAGCGCAGCCAGCGCATGCTTGCTGGCCGCATAGAAACCCTCGAACGGCAGCGAGAAGCGACCGGCGATCGAACCGATGTTGATTACCAGGCCGTCGCGCTGCCGACGCATCACCGGCAGCACGTGGCGGCACACCCGGTGTACGCCGAAAAAATTCGTCTCGAACTGCCCGAGCGCTTCAGGCCCGCTCGTCTCCTCTATCGAGCCCATGATCCCGAAGCCCGCATTGTTGACCAGCACATCGATCCGGCCTTGCTGCTCGAGCACGAACTTCACGGCCGACTGGACTGACGATTCGTCGCGTACGTCCATGCTGATCAACGACGGCCGTCGTTCGCTGGCGGGCTCCACGGGAGGAGGTGCGTGGCGACTGGTGCCGTAGACCCGCAGGCCACGCTCTGCCATCAGCTGCGCGCAGGCGCGGCCGAAGCCGGAGGA
>DATIRA010000126.1:0-4071 GCA_035470225.1 Steroidobacteraceae bacterium
CACCCGCCGCGGCATCGAACTCGGCACGTGCCCTCGCGGCTACGCCCGGGTCCCGCGGCGCCTCGGCCGCCTGGAAGTGATTGCTGGCGCGGGTCTCGGGATTCCAGCCGAACGCGGCGGGGCGGACCATCAGCACCGCATCGGCGCACTGGCGGGCATCGGTTTCCGGCATGCGCGGATTGTAAATCGGGGGCCTCGGCGGGTGTCCCGGGGCCGTTCAGTTCCCTTCAGCGCGGGCGACTGCGACGATGTTGCTGCGGCTCGACACCACGACGCCGCCGGCGCGTTCCTCGGTGACCGCGAAAGCGAGTGGGCGCTCGACTCGCAGTTCGGCATGGAACGGTACGACGATCTCGACGCTGCCGGACGGCATGTCGAACGTGCCGGCGTTCACCGGGTAACGTTCATCCCGTTCCGCATCGAAGATCCATAGCTGGTACTGCGTGCGCGCCGGATCATTCGGCAGGACGCCGCTCAGCAGCAGGTACCCGGCCTGCCGCTCGTTGTCCCAGACGACGTCGCCGACGACCTTGCCCTGCTCGGTGGCGCAGGGCCAGCGAAACGCGCCGCCCGAGGCGGCCAGCAGTCGGGCCCGGCCCGCGTCTGCGCTCAACCGGGAAATGAGATCGGCCTCGTGACCGGCACGGTCTTCCGAGGACCACCAGCCGGCCAGCGCGATCGCTGTGATGCCAGCGGCGAGCGCCCCGATCGCGAATCGCGATCGCTTCGCGGGCCGGCCGGGCTGCGCGATGCGCTCCGCGCCCCGCTGGTCGGCGGCCGCCGCGCCTGTTGCGCAGGATTCCGCTGCCGTGCGCAGCAGGTCGCTCCTGAGCCGCTCGGGCATTTGCTCTTCGGGGAAATAGCGCTCGAGCCGCGCAAGTTCGTCCAGGTCTTCCTCGCTGACCTCGCCGTCGGCCACGCGCGCCATCAATACCAGGTAGCGACGCCGTGCGGCGTCGCCGGTTCTCAGGGAGTCGCTTGTCCCATGTTGCTCGTCGGTGGCGTTATCTTCATCCACTGCCGCACCTGAATGAGGCCACGCCTCATCTGGGTCTTGACGGTCCCCAGGGGCATCCCGGTTGCCTTCGCGATCTCAGAGTGTGTCATGCCCTCGAGCAGACCCATCCGCAGAACCTTGCGCTGGTCGGGACGCAGGCGTGCTACGACCTTGGCGGCGTGCTCCGCCTCGGTTGCCACCTCGCCGCCAGTGCCCGGGTGGGCCCAGCGCGCATCCTCCAGCACCTCGTCGGAATCCATCAGCGAGGCGGCCTTGGAACGCCGTATCCGGTCGATCAGGCGACGCCGAGCGATCGTCGTCACGAACACTTTCTCCGTGCCCTGCCGCGAGTCGAAACGCGCCGCGCTGCGCCAGACGTCGAGGAAGATCTCCTGCACCGCATCTTCCGCGTCGGCCCTGGTACGGGTCATGCGCCGGGCGATCGCCCAGACGAGCCCTCCGAATTCGTCGATGCACTCCTTGACCGCCTTCTGATCACCGCGCGCCACGCGCGCCAGTACCGACTCTGTCATCGCATGTCCCTCTTATTCGCCGTCCACGGATCGCGGTTTCAGTCAATTCCTAGAATGTGGCCTGAGTATAAGCCGATTTGTACATGCTGTGTACAGTCTTTCCTATACATAAGATAGACCATGCCCATCGTGAGCCGCTGACCGCTGAAAACTACGGTTTTCACTTGTTGCGGACGATTCTCATTTCAAGAGAGACTCCGCGCATCAAGGCTTGGTTCCCGAAAACTCTCATGCCCCCCGTAAGTCTGGCCTCGCTGTACAAGGGCGCCCGCGGCGTCGTCAGCGAGGTTTGTGAGGATGCGCAAAGCCTGGGCGACGAGGCGCAATCGACGATCAGTCGCCGGCTGCTGGAGCTCGGCTTCGTGCCGGGCGAGATGGTGGAGGTCGTCCAGCAGGTCTGGCCGGGTGGCGACCCGATGGCCGTGCGGCTCGGCAATACCACCTTTGCACTGCGTCGCCGCGAGGCCGGAGCCGTACTGGTCGCCGTCGAAAGCGCCTGAACCAGCCATGAGCCTGCATGCGCAAGCGCTCGACCCGATGCGCCTCGCGCTGGTGGGCGTCCCGAACAGCGGCAAGACCGCACTGTTCAACCGCCTGACCGGCAGCCGGCAGAAGGTCGCGAACTACGCGGGCGTCACGGTGGAGCGCAAGGAAGGCTCGTTCACCGGGCCGACCCACCAGCGTCTGTACAGGGTGCTCGATCTGCCGGGCGCCTACAGCCTGACACCGACGACGCTGGACGAGGCGATCACACGGGACTTCCTGCTCGGACGGCTCGCTGGTGAATCGGCACCCGAGTTCGTGATCTGCGTCGTCGATGCGACCAACCTGCGGTTGAACCTGCGTCTCGTGCTGGAGCTCAAGCGCACCGGCGTGCCGATGATCGTCGCTTTGAACATGAGCGATCTTGCGATCCGGCGCGGTTACCGGCTGGACCGCGAACGACTGGAGCAGGAACTCGGCGTACCGGTGGTCGAGACCATCGCCGTCGAGCACGGCGGTCACCGCAAGCTGGTCGAGCAGCTCGAGCACATGCCCCATCCGGGACCCAGGCCGCCGGTGGACTGGCGCGAACCGAGCTTCGAGGAGATACGGGACACGCAGCGCGAGGCCCGGCGGATACTCCGCGAGATCGGTTACATAGAACCGGCGCGCAAGCGCGCGCTCAAGCGGCTCGATGCAATGGTCATGCACCCGGTAGCGGGGCCGCTGATCCTGGCCGTGCTGCTTTTCTTCGTCTTCCAGGCCGTATTCAGCTGGGCCGCTGTCCCGATGGACCTGATCGACCGGGGGATCTCCGGGCTCGGCGAGCTTATTCATGCCAGCCTGCCGCCGGGGGCGCTGCGCAGTCTGCTGGTGGACGGTGTGATCGCCGGCGCCGGCAGCGTGCTGGTCTTCCTGCCGCAGATCCTGATCCTGTTCTTCTTCATCCTGGTGCTCGAGGACAGCGGCTACCTGCCGCGCGCCGCCTACCTGCTCGATCGCCTGATGGGCAGCGTCGGCCTCTCCGGGCGCGCCTTCATCCCGCTGCTGTCGAGTTTCGCCTGCGCGGTACCGGGGATCATGGCCACGCGCACGATTCCAAACCTGCGCGACCGGCTCGCGACGATCATGATCGCACCGCTGATGACCTGCTCGGCGCGGCTGCCCGTGTACGCGCTGATCATCGCCGCCTTCATCCCGCGGCAACCGGTCGGGCCCTTCAACCTGCAGGGCGTGGTGCTGTTCGTGCTCTATGCGGCCGGGATACTCGCTGCGATGGCAGTGGCCTACCTGCTGAAGCGCACGGCACTGCGCGCGAGCTACCACCCGCTGATGCTCGAGCTCCCCGAATACCACTGGCCGCACCTGAACAACCTGCTGATCGGCCTGTGGGAGCGGACCAAGGTGTTCCTGCACCGCGTCGGTACGATCATCCTGGCGCTGATGATCGTGCTGTGGTTCCTGTCGAGCTTCCCGGCTCCGCCGGACGGCGCCCCGGGGCCCGCGATCAAGTACAGCTTCGCGGGCATGATCGGCAGCGCGCTCGAGCACGTGTTCTCGCCGCTGGGATTCAACTGGCAGATCTCGCTCGCGCTGGTGCCGGGGCTCGCGGCGCGCGAGGTCGCGGTCGGCGCGCTCGGCACCGTGTACTCGCTGTCGGCCACCGACGACAGTGCCGCGACGCTGGTGCCGATGATCGCGCAGACCTGGAGCCTGGCCACTGCGCTGTCGCTGCTCGCCTGGTACGTGTTCGCGCCGCAGTGCCTGTCGACGCTGGTCGTCGTGAAGCGGGAGACGAATTCCTGGCGCTACCCGCTGCTGATGGCGGCTTACCTGTTCGCGCTGGCCTATCTCGCGGCCTTCGTCACCTACCGCGTGGCGGGCGCGCTGCTCCACTGAGGATCGGAAGGATGTGGCAAGCCATCCTGGTCGGCCTGATCGTCTTGGCGGCGTCACTGTATACCGTGTGGGCGCTGTTGCCCGCGGGAACCCGTCGGCGGCTCGCAGGGGCCGTATCCGCGTGGGCAAGTCGCCAAGGCCGGCCCGCATGGCTTGCGC
>DATIRA010000127.1:0-6403 GCA_035470225.1 Steroidobacteraceae bacterium
GCTACGAATGATGGACTGGGAAACTGTCATCGGCCTGGAGATTCATGCGCAGCTGGCCACGCGCAGCAAGATCTTCTCGGGCTCGTCCACGGCCTACGGCGCCGCGCCGAACGCGCAGGCGAACCTGGTGGACCTCGGCTACCCGGGCGTATTGCCGGTGCTCAATGCCGAGGCGCTCCGGATGGCCGTGCGATTCGGGCTCGCGATCGGCGCGCGGGTCGCCCGGCGCTCGGTGTTCGCGCGCAAGAACTACTTCTACCCGGACCTGCCGAAGGGCTACCAGATCAGCCAGTACGAGCGGCCGGTGGTCGAGCAGGGCGCGCTCGACATCGTGCTCGAGGACGGCGAGCGCAAGCGGATCGGCATCACGCGCGCTCACCTGGAGGAGGATGCCGGCAAGTCGCTGCACGAGGATTTCCACGGCCTGTCCGGGATCGACCTGAACCGTGCCGGTACGCCGCTGCTGGAGATCGTGTCCGAGCCGGACATGCGATCGGCCCGCGAAGCCGTCGCGTACATGAAGAAGGTCCACACGCTGGTCCGTTACCTCGGCATCTGCGACGGGAACATGCAGGAGGGCTCGTTCCGTTGCGACGCGAACGTCTCGGTGCGACCGCGCGGTCAGCAGAAGTTCGGCACCCGCGCCGAGATCAAGAACCTCAACTCGTTCCGCTTCGTCGAGCGCGCGATCAATTTCGAGGTCGAGCGGCAGATCGAGTTGCTCGAGGGCGGCGGGACCGTGGTGCAGGAGACGCGACTGTACGATCCCGATCGCGGCGAAACCCGCTCGATGCGCTCGAAGGAAGAGGCGAACGACTACCGGTATTTCCCGGATCCCGACCTGCTGCCCGTGGCGATCGACGAGGAACTCATCGAGGGCCTGCGCGAGTCGCTGCCGGAACTGCCGGACGCGAAGGCCGGACGTTTCAGTCGCGACTACGGGCTGTCCGCATACGACGCCGGCGTGCTGACGGGCAGTCGCGAGCTGGCGGATTATTACGAAACTGTGGTTCGAGCCCTCGGCGGTGAGCCGAAGCTGGCGGCCAACTGGGTCATCGGCGAGCTGGCCGGCGCGCTGAACCGTGACAATCTCGACATACTCTCGAGCCGCGTGGATGCGGGGCGTCTTGCGGGACTGCTGCAGCGGATCGCCGACCAGACGATATCCGGCAAGATTGCCAAGGAAGTCTTCGAGCTGATGTGGCACGAAGGCCTCGAAGCCGATGCGGTCATCGACGCACGAGGCCTGCGCCAGATCACCGACACTTCCGCGATCGAGAAGGTGATCGACGCGGTCATGGCACGCAACCCGAAGCAGCTCGACGACTACCGCGCCGGCAAGGACAAGCTTTTCGGCTTCTTCGTCGGGCAGGTCATGAAGGAAACGCAGGGCAAGGCCAATCCGGCCCAGGTCAACGAACTGCTGAAGCGCAAGCTGCCGGGTTGATGCGTCCCGACCCCGGGGACGCGACGGTCGGCAGGCTGGAGGTGTTCCATGACGGTGATTAACGAGGCAGATTTCATCCAGAGCGTCGCCGACGCGCTGCAGTTTATTTCCTACTACCACCCGATCGACTACATCGAGCACCTTGGCCGAGCCTACGAGCGCGAGCAGTCGCCTGCTGCACGGGACGCGATCGCCCAGATACTGACGAATTCGCGCATGTGTGCGGAGGGCCACCGGCCCATCTGCCAGGACACCGGCATCGTCAACGTGTTCCTGAAGGTCGGCATGGATGTGCGCTGGGATGCGAAGCAGGGCCTCGTCGAGATGGTGAACGAGGGCGTGCGCCGCGCATACCAGCACCCCGACAACCGGCTGCGCGCCTCCGTCGTGGCCGATCCGCTGTTCGCCCGCAAGAACACCGGCGACAACACGCCTGCGGTCGTGCACGTCGAGCTGGTGCCGGGCGCCGCGGTCGACGTCACGGTCGCGGCAAAGGGCGGCGGCTCGGAGAACAAGTCCAAGTTCGTGATGCTGAACCCCAGTGACTCGATCCAGGACTGGGTGCTGAAGACGGTGCCGACCATGGGCGCGGGCTGGTGTCCGCCCGGCATCATCGGGCTCGGCGTGGGCGGCACCGCGGAGAAGGCGGTGCTGCTAGCCAAGGAAGCGCTGATGGACCCGATCGACATGCACGAGCTGCTGGCGCGCGGGCCTGCCACTGCTCTCGAGGAGCTCCGTGTCGAGCTGTACGAGAAGATCAACGCGCTTGGCATCGGTGCGCAGGGGCTCGGCGGCCTCACCACGGTGCTCGACGTCAAGATCCGCAGCTATCCGACGCACGCCGCTTCGAAGCCGGTCGCGATGATTCCCAACTGTGCCGCGACGCGCCATGTGCACTTCGTGCTCGATGGCAGCGGCGCGGCCGAATTCGTCCCGCCGTCGCTGGAACAGTGGCCCGACGTCACCTGGAGCGCAGGCCCTTCGTCGCGGCGCGTGGATCTCGACCGGCTCACGCGGCAGGAGGTCGAGTCCTGGAAGCCGGGTGAAACGCTGTTGCTGAACGGGCGGATGCTCACCGGTCGGGACGCCGCCCACAAGCGCATCGCCGAGCTGTTCGAGCGCGGCGAGGGCTTGCCGGAAGGCGTGGACTTCACCAACCGGGTCATCTACTACGTCGGTCCGGTCGATCCGGTGGGCGAGGAGGTCGTGGGGCCTGCGGGGCCGACCACTGCCACGCGGATGGACAAGTTCACCGGGATGATGCTCGAGAAGACCGGTCTGATCGCGATGGTGGGCAAGGCCGAACGCGGGCCCGTGGCGGTCGAGGCGATTCGCAAGCACCGAGCCGCCTATCTGGTCGCCGTCGGCGGGGCCGCCTATCTCGTCTCCAAGGCGATTCGCAAGGCCCGGGTGGTCGCGTTCGCCGAGCTCGGGATGGAGGCGATCTACGAGTTCGAGGTCAAGGACATGCCGGTGACCGTCGCGGTGGATGCGAACGGGACCTCGGTGCACACGACCGCGCCTGCGGCCTGGGCCGAGAAGATACGCACGCTCGGCATCCCGGTCCGCGTCGCCTGAGCGGCATGGCGCCGGCCGACGCGCTGCGACGTTTCGTGTTCGAGCGCTACCCGTTCCGCGGGCAGCTCGTGCATCTCGGGTGCGCCTGGCGGGCCATGATGGAGCACCACGAGTATCCGGACCAGGTGCGCGATTGCCTGGGCGAGGCGGTCGCTGCGGCGGCACTGCTCGCCTCTACGCTGAAGTTCGAGGGGCTGCTGTCGCTGCAGCTGCGCGGCGAAGGGCCGATGCACCTGATGCTGGTCGAGTGCACCGACGGGCTCGCGATGCGGGCCGTCGCCCGTTTCCGCGACGTGCCCGTCAGCCGCGACCTGCGGGCCCTGTCGCGCGGCGGAACGCTGACCGTGACGGTCGAGACCGGCGAGCAGGCGAGTCGCTACCAGGGAATCGTCCCGTTGACCGGTGCCGGCATGGGCGATTGCCTGCGCCATTACTTCGAGCAGTCCGAGCAGCTTCCGACCCGGCTCTGGCTGCGTGCAGACGCGGAAAGCGTCAGCGGTCTGCTGCTGCAACGCCTGCCGGTCACCGCGCGGCCCGCCGGCGTGAAGGAGTCCGGCTCCGGGGGCGTCCGGGAGGAGGAAATCGAGGACGCCTGGCGGCGCGTGCAGCTCGTCACCGAGACGGTCACTTCCGATGAGCTCGCCCGGCTCGAGGATCGCGAGCTGCTACGCCGCCTGTTCCCTGAGGACGACCTGCGCATGTTCGATGCGGCACCTGTGTTTTTCCGTTGCCGTTGCTCCAGGGAGCGGGTCGGCGCCATGCTGCGCGGGCTCGGCCGTGAGGAGGTCGATTCGGTGCTGGCCGAGTTCGGCCACGTCGAGGTGCGCTGCGAGTTCTGCGGCCGAGCGTTCCGCTTCGACCTCGTCGATGCAGCCGCACTTTTTGCTGACAGCCCGACCGCGGCGCAGGGGGGTCTGCACTAAGCGCGGCTGAGTCTCCCAGGCAAGCCGGACGGCGGTGGACAAATATGCAGAAATGTTTATATTTGCATATATGACTCACCGCCAGCCGCAACTGCTCCGCGGTCTCAAGGCCGTCGCGGACCCCAGCCGACTGCGGCTGCTGGGGCTGTTGTCCGAATCGCAGTACGCGGTCTCGGAATTGAGCGCGATCCTCGAGCAGAGTCAGCCACGAGTCTCCCGGCACCTGCGGGTGCTGCGCGAGGCCGGCCTGCTCGAGCGTTTCCGGGAGCTGCACTGGGTCTATTACCGAATGGCCCCGGAAGGTCCCGGCGCCGACCTTGCGCGGGCGCTGCTGGAACTGCTGGACCCTTCGGATCCGCAGCTGCTGCAGGATCGGCAACGGGCGGCCGCCGTGCTGGCCGGCAGAGAGGCCGGGGCGACCACCGGGGCGGCCTCGGAAGAGGAACGCGAGCTCGCCGAGGTCGGGCGCGCGGAAATCGGCGGCTGCGACTTCGAGTCGCTGCTGTACGTAGGGACCGAGCCGACGACGATGCTGCGCGCACTGGCCCCGCTGGCGCGTCGCGTGCTGGGTCTCAGCGAATCGCGGGCGGCGGTGCAGCGCGCCCGAATCGTCTTGCACGGCGCTGGTCTCGCGCACTGTGTGCTGCGGCAGGGCTCGCTCGAGTCCCTCGGCGAGGACGCGACGGCGTTCGACGTGGTGCTGGTGGACCGCGTCCTCGCGGCGACCGAGCGCCCGGAGCAGGTACTGGCCGATGCGCTGCGATGGCTCGGCCCCGGCGGACGGCTCGTGCTGGTCGAGGACTACGAGGCCATGGCGCTGCGTACCAGCGATGGCAATCCGCTGGCGGCGCTGCGCGAGTGGATCTCGCTCGGCGGACTGCGCTGCGAGCGTATTCGCCCGGTCGACACCGGCAACTCGCATCTGCTGGTGGCGATCGCGGAAGCCGGCGAAGGCAGGGCGGCTGCCTGAGGCCGCGCGCCGGCCTGGACCAGATGAACGGAGCAGATTGAAAATGGCAACAAGCGACATCGGCGGCACGCTGGACGGCGCCGCCGCCGGCGGACGGGCACCGGTCTCGGTGTCCTTCGAGTTCTTCCCGCCGAATGATCCGGACATGGAACGCACGCTCTGGGCGTCGATCCAGCGACTCGCGCCGCTCGGGCCGCGCTTCGTCTCGGTGACCTACGGCGCGGACGGCTCCACGCGCGAGCGAACTCACAACGTCGTCACGCGCATCCTGCGCGAGACGCCGCTGACTGCCGCACCGCACCTCACCTGTGTCGGCGCGCCGCGCGACGAGATCCTCGACATCGCGCGCTCCTACTGGGACGCGGGAGTGCGGCACATCGTCGCGCTGCGCGGCGACGCGCCGTCCGGCCAGACCGGATACGTCCCGCACCCGGACGGCTTTCCGTACGCGGTGGACCTGGTCAGGGGCCTGAAGAGCGTCGGCGACTTCGAGATCTCGGTCGCGGCCTACCCGGAGGTGCACCCGGAGGCCCCCAGCGCGGCCTTCGACCTCGATAACCTGGCCGCCAAGATCGACGCGGGGGCCAGTCGGGCCATTACCCAGTTCTTCTTCGACACCGATGCGTTCCTGCGCTTCCGCGACCGCTGCGCCGCGACGGGACTCGAGGCCGAGATCGTGCCCGGCATCCTGCCCATCACTCGGTTCCCGCAGATGCTCCGCTTCGCGAAGCGATGCGGCGCGAGCGTCCCGCAGTGGCTGCAGGACAGGTTCGAGGGGCTAGACGACGATCCCGAGACGCGGCGCATGATCGCCGCGAGCTTCGCGATCGAGCAGGTGCGGCGACTGCAGCAGCACGGCGTGCAGGAGTTCCATTTCTACACGCTGAACCGTGCCGAACTCGCCTATGCGATCTGCCATGCGTTGGGCGTGCGCGCGCCGGCACGGCCCGCGCAGGTGGGAGCCTGATCATGCTGCGCCAGGAACGGGTCCGGGAATTCCGCCGGCTGCTCGGTGAGCGCATCCTGGTCCTCGACGGGGCCATGGGTACCGTGATCCAGTCATACGGACTCGGAGAGCAGGACTACCGCGGCGACCGGCTCCGGGAGTGGTCGCAGGACCTGAAGGGAAACAACGACCTGCTGGTGCTGACGCGCCCTGCGGTCATAGGGGAGATCCACAGGCGCTATCTCGAAGCCGGCGCGGACATCATCGAGACCAATACGTTCAACTCGAACGCTCCGTCCCAGTCCGACTACGGCCTCGAAGCGCTGGTGCCCGAGCTGAACCTGGCGGCGGCGCAGATCGCGCGCCGGGCCGCGGACGAGGTGGCGGCGCGCACCGGCCGGACACGCTTCGTCGCGGGTGCGCTCGGGCCCACGAACCGCACCGCATCGCTCTCCCCGGACGTCAACGACCCCGGTCGCCGCAACGTCAACTTCGACCAGCTGGTCGCGACCTACGCGGAGGCGACGCAGGCGCTGGTC
>DATIRA010000128.1:0-1697 GCA_035470225.1 Steroidobacteraceae bacterium
GCGCCATCACAATCGTCTGCGGCGAAGACAATAGAACCGCGGCTGTGCGCTCTTCACAAATCGGGGTGCGTCGGCCAGATCGAAGGCTTCCTCGTCCGTGATCGTCCAACCGCCATAAGCTTGTTCGATCTCATCTCGGCCGATTCCTCGCGGCAAGGGTCCTCTGCGACCCGGTGAGAATGCGTACATCAGCAGAGTGGCTTGCTCGCTGGCCGCCGCCGTGACCTCCCGGCCCACCGCCCGCACGTCATCGGGCGGGAGACCATGTACGACCCCGAAGTCCAGAATGAGTCGGAATCCCGAGCCGACGCCTTCGGCTTTGAGCGCTGTCACGCTCCCTTCGAGGAACCGAATCTCCAGGCCGGCTGCGCGCGCACGCTTGCGCGCGCTGCGCACGGCACTCGGCACGATATCGATGCCGGTTACCTCCCACCCGTGCCGAGCCAGGCGAATCGACCAGAACCCGGTGCCGCATCCGAGGTCGAGTGCACACCCATAGGGCGGCTCTCGTTCGCTCTCTACCCGGTCAAGGAACGCAACGGCCTGTTTGCCGATGGGAAGCGACGGCATCCGTTCCCACGGTGTCAGGCCGACCAGATACTGGAATTTGTAGAAGAAGCTCATTCAACCTCCCGGCGGTGCCTTGGTGGTTGACGTCGCATCGGCAGTCGCTCACGGCGCCACGGTAGACCTTCACCTGAATAGCGCCTGACTCGCAGGACATTTAGTCGAATCCACGAGGCAGGGCAGCCGTCACGGCTCTCTTAGTTGCTGAGACAAGTCCTCGTCGCTCGGGTTCAGGTTCATTCATTCGGTGTATGCGAGGGAGCAACGGGTGCTGTTACGTCACTGCCCGGAGCGGGGCCTGGCGGCCGGTGCGCGGTCGGCGGGTTTGTTGGTCGGTGGCAAGGGCACCGTGGAGACGATGGCGGCGCGGGCGCACGCCCATGAGCCTGGAGCGGCGCTCAACGCGGGGCGCAAGATTGAAGCGATCAGGATCGTGCGCAAACGGCAGGGAATTGACCTCAAGGCGGCGCAGGAACTGGTGGACGGCTACGTCGCGGTGCACCCGGAGATAAGGGCCGAGCTCGAGCGGCGCCGGGCGCTCGGTAAGCGGAAATGGTTCCTTTGGCTCGTGTTCCCGGGACTTCTCGCCCTGTTCGCGGTGCAGTACCTGTCGCCGACGTGAGAAGTCGGGCGCGCGGTCGCGCCCGACTGGAGGCGACTCCGGTCAGACGGCCTTGTGGCCGAGTGCCGCGTCGAGCTTGCTCAGGAACTGCCGCTCGCCCTCACTGACACGCTCGCCGCCGAAGCCGAGGAAGCCGCCTTCGGTGGAAGCCTTCGCCACTTTCTCGGCGACACCTTTCAGGAGTGCCCGATAGGCGTCGACATCTGCCGCGCTGCCCTTGCTGGACAGCGCCGAGAGCGCCGCCGGGATCGAATCCGTCGCGGCCTGCTGCAATCGGGAGTTGAGGGCTGCCTTGTCAGTCGCGGACTTCAGCAGTGCCTTGATCTGCTCCTGCGCAGCGCGGATTTCGTCGTTGCTGAAGACCTCCCGCAGCAGCGCGTGTTCGCCGCGCGCGGCCTCGGCGATCGTCGAAGCGGTCGCAAGGCCTTCGGAGAGGCTGCCGAACAGACCGCTGTTCCCGGCAGTCGCTGTCGCGATTGCGACGAGCTGCGGAGCGTTGCGGATGGCC
>DATIRA010000129.1:0-4458 GCA_035470225.1 Steroidobacteraceae bacterium
GTAGAAGCGGCTCGAGCCCGGGTCGCCCTGGCGCCCCGACCGGCCACGCAGCTGGTTGTCGATGCGCCGCGACTCGTGCCGCTCGGTGCCGACGATGTGCAGGCCGCCGGCCGCGATGACCTGCTCGTGGCGCTGCTGCCACGCCTGCCTGACCGCCTCGCGCGCTGCGGCGTCCTCGGCCGGCGCTTCCTCGAGCTCTGCCTTCAGGTTGCCGCCGAGCACGATGTCGGTGCCGCGACCCGCCATGTTCGTCGCGATCGTCACGGCACCGGGGCGGCCCGCCTGCTGGACGATCACCGCCTCGCGCTCGTGCTGCTTCGCGTTCAGCACCTGGTGCTCGATGCCGTGCTTCTTCAGCAGCCCCGACAGGAACTCCGAGGTCTCGACCGAGGTCGTGCCGACCAGCACCGGCTGCTGCCGCTTCGCGCACTCGCGGATGTCCTCGATGATCGCCTCGTACTTGTCCTTCTGCGTCAGGTACACGAGGTCCGGGGCGTCGTCGCGGACCATCGGCTTGTGGGTCGGGATCACCACGACCTCGAGCCCGTAGATCGACTGGAACTCGAACGCTTCGGTGTCGGCGGTGCCCGTCATGCCGGCGAGCTTGCCGTACATGCGGAAGTAGTTCTGGAACGTGATCGAGGCGACCGTCTGGTTCTCCTCGCGCACCCTGACGCCTTCCTTGGCCTCGATGGCCTGGTGCAGGCCGTCCGACCAGCGCCGGCCGGGCATCGTGCGGCCCGTGAACTCGTCGACGATGATCACCTCGCCGTTCCTGACGATGTACTCGACGTCCTTGCGGTACAGCGCGTGCGCGCGCAGCGCCGCGTTCAGGTGATGCATCAGCCGGATGTTCGCGGCGTCGTACAGGCTCTGGCCCGGCTGCAGCAGCCCCGCCTTCAGGAACAGCTCCTCGACGTGCTCGTGGCCGGCGTCGGAGAGGTGCACCTGCTTGGACTTCTCGTCCGCCCAGTAGTCGCCGTCGCCCTCCTCCTCGGCCTGGGGCCGCAGCCGCGGCACCAGCTCGTTGATCTTCATGTAGAGCTCGGTGCTCTCCTCGGCCGGTCCCGAGATGATCAGCGGCGTGCGGGCCTCGTCGATCAGGATCGAGTCCACCTCGTCGACGATCGCGTAGGGGAGCTCGCGCTGCATCCGGTCTTCGAGTCGGAACGCGAGGTTGTCGCGCAGGTAGTCGAAGCCGAACTCGTTGTTGGTGCCGTAGGTGATGTCGGCCGCGTAGGCCGCGCGCTTGTCTTCCTGGGTCTGGCCGGACTTCACCACACCGACCGTGAGGCCCAGCGCGCGGTAGATCGGACCCATCCATTCCGCGTCGCGGCTGGCCAGGTACTCGTTGACCGTGACGATGTGCGTGCCCTTGCCCGGCAGCGCGTTCAGGTAGGCCGCGAGTGTCGCGACCAGCGTCTTGCCCTCGCCGGTGCGCATCTCGGCGATCTTGCCCTCGTGCAGCACCATGCCGCCGATCAGCTGCACGTCGAAGTGCCGTAGCCCGAGCGTGCGCTGCGAAGCCTCGCGCACCGCGGCGAAGGCCTCCGGGATCACGTCGTCCAGCGCCTTGCCGGCCGCGAGCTGCTCGCGGAACTGCCGCGTCAGGTCGGCCAGCTGATCGTCCGACAGCGCCGTGAACTTCTCCTCCAGCGCATTGATTTTCTTGACGACGCCGGAGTACTGGCGGACCAGCCGCTCGTTGCGGCTACCAAAGATACGGGCAAGCCAATTGGCCACTTGGGCTCCAGGGGCTGCGGGGGGAACCGGGGATTTTACAGGAAAGCGGGCCGGTGCTACCGGATCTGGCTCACGGAGGCTAGGGACTAGGGACTAGGGACTAGCGGATAGTGAGGAATCTGGGGCGGCTGAGCCTGGCGCCTCTCAAACTACCCGCTAGTCACTAGTTGCTAGTCACTAGTTGCTAGTTGCTAGTTGCTAGTTGCTAGTCACTAGTGACGATCCGCTTCCCCCTACGGGGTATCCAGATACCGGATCGGATTCTGGGCCTTGCCGTCGCGCTCGACCTCGAAATGCACGTGCGTGCCGGTCGAGCGGCCGGTGCTGCCGATGATCGCGATCGGCTGCCCCTTCTCGATGGTCTGGCCCATCCGGACCAGGTTGCGCGAATTGTGGCCGTAGCGCGTCATGTAGCCGGTCGGATGCGTGACCTCGACCACGTAGCCGTAGCCGTCCTTGTAGCCGGCGAACGACACGACGCCGGGCCCGACCGCGATGACCTTGCTGCCCGGCGCGCCGGCGAAATCGACGCCACGGTGGAATGCGCCCTGCCCGGTGATCGGATCGGTCCGATAGCCGAAATGCGAGGAGATCCAGCCTCCGACCAGCGGCCAGCCGCTCGGCTGCACGCGCTGCCCGAGTTCGCGGCTCGACATCAGGTTTTCGAGCACCATCAGCTGGCGCTGGCGGTCCTCGAGCTGCGCCTCGAGCGCGTCGAGCACATTGGAGAGTTCCGGCGCCTGCGCGGATCCGCCGTTGTCGACAGAGCCTTCGGGGCCGCCGACCGGCGGCGGCAAGTCGAAATTGAACTCGCCACGATCGAGGTCGGCGAGCTCCGCGACGCGGCGGCCGAGCGCATCGAGGCGGATCAGATGTGCATTCAGCGTGCCGACCCGCGTGGCCATCGCATCGACCTTGCCCTGCAGCTGGCTGCGTGCCGCCTGCAACTCAAGGCGCTGCTCCTCGAGCGTGCGCGCGAAGCTCTGCGCCTGCCAGGGCCCCGCGAGGAAGCGGCCGAGCTGAAGGCCTGCCGCGAACACCAGCGCACTGCCGACCAGCGCGGCGGTTGCGATCATCAGCAGGTTCTTGGGCTGCCCCAGGTCAATCCGGCGGACGAGCCGCGACCTACCCGGGACGACGAATTCCAGATTCATTGCGGCGCTGACCCTCTTCGCGACCGTCGACGAACTGACGCGGGACGCCCATGCTAGGGGCATCGACACGTCGCGTCTTGGCAAAACCAGTCAAACGGCTGTCTCTACCGTGACCGGTCTCCATACGAGTTATTGTTGGAGACCGGGAGGTGGACCGGCTTTGTCGAGTTGCGCAAGTTTGCAGCATGGTCCTGAGACTCGCAACACGCTTTGACGGGCTTTCTTAGGTTTTGATTGATAATGAACGACCCATTAAAACCGCTTTTCAGCGAGCCGACCGGCGAACTCGCGCGCCTCGCCCGGGACGCCGCGGCGAGCGGCAAGCTGACCGAGCAGGTGCGCGCCGCGCTGCCGGAAAACCTGCGCCCGCACGTGCTCTCGGCCGTACGGCGCGACACCGACCTGGTCGTGATCGTGGACTCGGCCGTGTGGGCCGCGCGGGTGCGCTACGCGGCGCGAGCGCTGGGCGAAGCGATCGAGGCCGCCGGAGGCGCGCCGGTCGGGAAGCTCAGGGTGAAGGTGAGGGGCGGAGGGGGAAGCGGGTAGTGACTAGTAACTAGTAACTAGGGACTAGGGGCTAGGGACTAGCGGGTAGTGAAGAGGCGGCGCCGGGCGATCATTCCGCGCTGCCCACTATCCGCTATTCACTAGTGACTAGTTCCTTCCTCTTCTCACGCTGCCGTCGCAGGCACATAGGCGATCGGCGCCTCGGCGGGCGTCTCGAACGTCACTTCTTCCCAGGCGGTCGGGTCGGCCATCAACGTCCGCAGCAGCCGGTTGTTGAGGCCGTGGCCGGATTTGTACGCACTGAACTCGCCGATCAGGCTGTGCCCGAGCAGGTACAGGTCGCCGATCGCGTCGAGGATCTTGTGCTTGACGAACTCGTCCTCGTAGCGGAGTCCGTCCTCGTTCATGACGCCCTGGTCGTCGAGCACGATCGCGTTGTCGAGCGTGCCGCCGAGCGCGAGATTGTGCGAGCGCATGTACTCGAGGTCCCGCATGAAGCCGAAGGTCCGCGCGCGGCTCACCTCGCGCAGGAAGCTCGTCGTCGAGAAGTCCATCGAGGTCGCCTGCGAGCGCCGCTTGAAGACCGGATGGTCGAACTCGATTTCAAAGTTGATCTTGAAGCCGTCGTAGGGGTCGAAGCGCGCCCACTTGTCGCCGTCGGCGACCTTGACGCTCTTCAGGATCCGGACGAAGCGCTTCGGTGCGTCCTGCTCGACGATGCCGGCCGACTGCAGCAGGAACACGAACGGGCCCGCGCTGCCATCCATGATCGGCACTTCAGGGGCGCTCAGCTCGATTCGCGCATTGTCGATGCCGAGACCTGCGAGCGCCGACAGCAGGTGCTCGGTGGTCGCCACCTTGATGCCGTCGCGGACCAGCGTCGTGCCGAGTGTGGTCTCGCCTACGAAGTCGGCCCGGGCCGGGATGTCGACCGGCTCGTCGAGGTCGGTCCGCCGGAAGACGATGCCCGAGTCGGGCAGCGCCGGCCGCAGTGTCATCAGCACCTTGGTGCCACTGTGCAGACCGACGCCGGTGGCGCGGATGGAGTTCTTTA
>DATIRA010000130.1:0-3779 GCA_035470225.1 Steroidobacteraceae bacterium
GCATCCGACAACTCGCCCATCCGTCGCTTGCGTTCGGAGAGTGTCTCGACGATCTCGAGCCGGGTGAGACCGTCGTGCCCGACTTCCCATTCGTACAGGAACCGCGGAATCACGCCCACGACCTCGCCGCCCGCCTCGAGCGCGGCGTTTGCCAGCAGGCCCATCAACCCGACCTTGCCGCCGCCGAACACGAGCCGCCAGCCACGCCTCGCAATCTCGAGCCCGACCGCAGTGGCCGCATCTGCGAACCGCGGGTCGCCGCCATGCGCGGAACCGCAGAAGACGCAGAGGGAGAATAGTGGCGGGTGGCTCATGCTTGCTACAGCAACGAATAGTAACTAGCGGGTAGCGGATAGCGGATGGTGCGGAGCGCTCTTCACTACCCGCGATCCGCGAGTTCCCATCGCCTATCCCCTATCCCCTAGTCACTAGTCACTAGTCACTAGTTACTAGTCACTTCTTCCCCATTCCCTTCAGCCTGCGCAGGAACGCCGCCGGATCCTCGCCGCGCTCCAGGATCTCCACCAGCGCCGAGCCCACGACCACGCCGTCCACGTGTCCGGCCATGCGCGCGACCTGGCCGGGTTCCCGGATGCCGAAACCGGCACAGACCGGCACCGGAGACACGGCGCGGACACGATCCATGTAGGCGAGCACCTCGTCAGGGACGGCGACGCTGCGGCCCGTCGTACCGGTCATCGTCACTGCATACAGAAAGCCACCGCTCGCCCGGCTCAGCTGCTCCAGCCGCTCCGGCGGCGTGACCGGCGTGACCATCTGCACCAGCGCGAGGCCCGCGGGCTCGAACGACTCACGGATCTCGCCGCTCTCCTCGAAGGGAAGATCCGGGACGATGAAGCCCGAGATTCCTGCGCGCAACGCCGCGGCCGGCAGGCGATCGAAGCCGTACGCAAGCAGCGGGTTCAGATAGCTCATCAGCAGCAGCGGTGCGCCGGGACGCGGCTCGAGACCCTCGAGCCGGTCCAGCAGCCAGGGCAGGTTGAACCCGGCACGAAGCGCGGCGTGACTCGCACGCTGGATCGTCATTCCGTCGGCCATCGGGTCGGTGAAAGGCACGCCGATCTCGACCACGTCCGCTTCCGAGGCGATCGCACGAAGGTCGCGAGCGAAGTCCTCGGGGCGCGGGAAGCCGGCCGTCATGAATCCGACGATCGCCGGCCGGCCTTGCTCGCCGGCCCTGCGGATCGCGGCGCTTATGCGCTCGCCAGGCGTGTCCATCAGGCGCCCTCCTTCAGCAGAGTACGCTGCAGGATCGGCATGTCCTTGTCTCCGCGACCCGACAGGCCGATCAGGATGCTGCTGCCGGGGTGGTTCTTCGCGAAGGCCTTCGCGCCGGCGAAAGCATGGGCGCTCTCCACGGCAGGCAGGATGCCCTCGGCCTCACAGCACTCCGACAGCGCCGCGAGCGCATCGTCGTCGCCGACCGCCTCGTACTGGACCCGCCCGATGCTCATCAGCAGCGCGTGCTCCGGTCCGACGCCCGGATAGTCGAGCCCCGCCGACACGGAATGCGTCTCGCGCACCTGTCCATGTTCGTCCTGCAGCAGCAGCGAATAGCAGCCCTGCAGCACGCCGGGCGTGCCGAGCGCCAGCGAAGCGGCATTCTGGCCGAGCCCGGTGCCGGTGCCGCCGGCCTCGAGCCCGAGCAGCCGCACTTCGAGGTCCCGGAGAAACGGGTGAAACAGCCCGATCGCGTTCGAGCCGCCTCCCACGCAGGCGATCGCCGCGTCCGGCAGGCGCCCGGTGGCCTCGATCATCTGCGCGCGAGCCTCTACGCCGATCACGGACTGGAATTCCCGCACCAGGTAGGGATACGGATGCGGTCCGACTGCGGAGCCCAGCAGGTAATAGGTGCCATCGGGGTCCGACACCCAGTCGCGCAGCGCCTCGTCGATCGCGGCCCGCAGTGTCTGGTCGCCGCTTGTGACCGGCACGACCTCGGCACCGAGCAGCCGCATCCGACCCACGTTCGGCGCCTGGCGCTCGACGTCCACGGCGCCCATGTACACGACACAGGGCATGCCGAGACGTGCGCACGCGGCGGCCGACGCCACGCCGTGCTGACCGGCACCGGTCTCCGCGACTATTCGTCTCGCGCCGAGCCGCTTCGCGAGCAGGGCCTGGCCGATGGCGTTGTTGATCTTGTGGGCCCCGGTGTGCGCGAGGTCCTCGCGTTTCAACCAGATCTCTGCACCCCAACGCCGCGACAGCTCGCGCGCGCGGGTGAGCGGCGTCGGGCGCCCGATCCAGGTGCGGAGCTCCGACTCGAGCTCGGCGCGAAATTCCGCCTCGTGCAGGATCGAACGCACTCCGGCGTCGAGCCGGTCCAGGGCCGGCACCAGCGTCTCCGGGACGTAGCGGCCGCCGAACGGCCCGAAGCGCCCGCGCGCATCCGGGAAAGCTCCACGCAGCGTCGCTGCCAGCAGCGCATCGCGGTCGATCTCGAGGACATTCGCCTTCATCTGCCTGACTTCTCCCGCGCAGCCTGGACGTTCGCCTGCTGCGCCGTCTGGATAAACTCCGTTATCAGCCCGAGGTCCTTCACGCCGCGGCGCGACTCCACGCCCGAGCTGACGTCCACGCCGAAGGGCCGCACCCGATGCAATGCCTCACCGACGTTCGCAGCGCTGAGGCCACCTGCCAGCACGAGTTCCGTCTCGCGCGCGTACCCGGCTGCTGCTTCCCAGTCGGCCGCCTCGCCCATTCCGCTGCGGGCGCTCTCGAACAGCACGCGCGCAGGCGGCGACGGCGGCCACGGCGCCCCGCTACGCAGCACCGGCAGCAGCTGTTGTCGAGCCGGCAACCGCAACCCGAGCAGGTCGCCGCGATCCGCCTGTATCCAGTCCGGCCGCAGGCGCTCGATCACGGCGTCGACGAGGGCCTGAGACGGATGCAGGAAGACAGCGACCCGCTCGACTCCCGACGGCACCGCGGCCTGCAGCGCTGCGGCCGCCTCGAGCGAGAGATGCCGCGGCGAGGCCTCGTGAAAAACGAAGCCGACCGCCCGGGCGCCCGCCTCGCTCGCGGCCTCGATGGCCTGGACGGTCATCATGCCGCAGATCTTGATCCACAGTTGCGACATCGGCTCAACGCGGCAGCGCGACGCGGCCCGCGGCCAGCAGTTCGCGGACGCCCTGCTCCGGATCGTGGCGCCGCATCAGGCTCGTGCCGACCAGCGCCAGTCGGTAGCCGAGGCGGGACACGCTGTCTGCCTGCTCCAGCGACTGGACGCCGCTCTCGGCGACCGCGGGCCACTCCGGAGGCAACTGCGAGCGCAGCGCGAGAAAGCGCTCGAAGTCGATCTGCAGAGTCTCCAGGTTGCGGCAGTTGAGCCCCATCAGCACCTGCTCGTCGCGGCCGACGCGCCGCGCGGCGAGCTCGCGCGCGAGCTCGAGGTCCTCCGCGTCGAAGGCCTCGAGTAGCACGAACAGGCCGTGCTCTGCCGCGCAGTCGAGCATTTCCTCGAGTCGCCCGCGAGCGAGCAGCTTGACGATCAGCAGAGCACCCGAGGCGCCATAGGCGCGCGCTTCGAGCAGCTGGTAAGGGTCGACCAGGAAGTCCTTGCGCATCACCGGCACGCCGTAGCGCCGGAGCGTGTCCGCAGCGAGCTTCAGGTGCTCGAGATCACCGTCGAAGCGCGTCGGTTCGGTCAGCACCGAGACGATCGCGGCGCCGCCCTCGGCGTACGCCTCGAGTCGCCTGACGGGATCGATCGTCTCTGCGGATAGATCACCGAGCGAGGGCGAACGCAGCTTCAG
>DATIRA010000131.1:0-2305 GCA_035470225.1 Steroidobacteraceae bacterium
GCAGCTCGCGGCGCTGTTGCCGATGGCACTCGCGGACGCGCTGGCCGGGCGGCCGCAGGCCCTGATGGCCCAGGCCCGGATGATCGAGGACCTGCTCGGCGAGCAGATCATGCACGGCATGCAGCTGTCGGTCGGCTGCAGTGAGGACGCAGACCTGCTCGCGCCGGACCCCAGGGACCGGTCGACGCTGCTCGGCAGCCACTTCGTCGAGTTCGTCAAGGCGCAGTGCGAGGTCTGGCCTCGCGGCCCGGTGCCCGGGGACTTTCACGATCCGGTCGCAAGCGACCGCCCGGTCCTGCTGCTGTCGGGCGAGTTCGACCCGGTGACTCCGCCGAGATACGGCGAGCAGGTGCTGGACGGGTTTCCGCGGGGCCGCCACCTCGTGCTGCGAGGCGCCGGGCACAACGTGATCGGCACGGGCTGCACGCCGAAGCTTCTCGGGAGCTTCATCGAGAGCGCAGACGCCGGCGGGCTGGACGCGGCCTGCCTCGAGCAGCTGATCTACACGCCGCCGTTCGTCGGCGCCTATGGCTGGGAACCATGATAGAAGTCCGCGAGCTGCGTAAGAGCTACCGCAGCCGTCGGGGCGAGGTGCGCGCCGTCGACGGAGTGAGCTTCCAGGCCTCCGATGGCCTGATCACGGGGCTGCTGGGTCCTAACGGCGCAGGCAAGACGACGACGCTGCGCATGTTGTACACGCTGGTGCGACCCGACAGCGGCAGCGTCAGCGTGGACGGCATCGATGTCGCGAACGACCCGGGCCGCGTGCGCTCGCAGATCGGGGTGCTGCCGGACGCGCGCGGCCTCTACAAGCGACTCACTGCGCGCGAGAACATCGCTTATTTCGGTCGCCTGCAGGGCCTCGAGACCGGCTTCATCGAGTCCCAGACTGCCCGGCTCGTCGAGGCGCTCGAAATGCAGGACTTCATCGATCGCCGCGCGGAAGGCTTCTCGCAGGGTCAGCGCACCAAGACGGCGATTGCGCGCGCGCTGGTGCACGATCCACCCAACGTGCTGCTGGACGAGCCCACCAACGGGTTGGACGTGATGACCACCCGCGCGATGCGCGGCTTCCTGCGACAGCTGCGCGAGCAGGGGCGCTGCGTACTTTTTTCGAGCCACGTCATGCAGGAAGTGGCGGCGCTCTGCGACCGGATCGTCGTGATCGCTCGTGGACGGGTGGTGGCCGATGGCACGCCCGATGAGCTCCGGGCGCAGACCGGCATGGACAGTCTCGAGGACGCCTTCGTGCGGGTCATCGGCACCGAGGAAGGGCTCCTCGCATGAGCGCGCTCGGGACCGTGTTCGCGAAGGAACTGCGCGATGCGTTCCGGGACCTGCGGATGGTGCTGGTCGCGTTCGTGATCATGCCGCTCGCGGTTCCCTCGCTGCTGGCCGGAATGAGCGCGATCGGCGCGCGCAAGCAGGCCGAGAAATTCGAGGCCCTGCTCGAGCTCCCGGTGTCCGGTGCCGAACATGCACCCAACCTCGTCGCCTGGCTCGGCAGCCACAACCTGCGCATCGTCGAGCCGCCTGCGGACCCGGATGACGCGGTCCGCAGCCAGCAGCACGAGGTGATTCTCAGCATCTCTGCGGACTACGCGACGGACTGGCGCGCGGGACGGCCGGCGCGGGTCGAGCTGATATTCGACAGCTCGCGTCCGCTGCAGTCCGGTGCGACCGTCGCCAGGGTACGGGCGCTGCTCGAAGGCTACGATCGCGAAGTGGGCATGCTCCGCCTGGTTGCCCGCGGGATTCATCCCGCCGTCGCACGGCCGCTGGAGCTCGGCAGCCGGGACGTCGCCACGCCGGAGTCCCGCTTCGACTTCTCGCAGCAGCTGCTGCCCTACCTGCTGCTGCTGCTCGGCTTCGTGGGTGGCATGCAGCTCGCGATAGACGCGACCGCGGGCGAGCGTGAGCGGCAGTCGCTCGAGCCGTTGCTGACCACGCCGGCGAGGCGCAGCGCGATCATCAGCGGCAAGATACTGGCGACCGCGGCCTTCACGATGCTGTCGCTGCTGGTGACGCTGCTCGCGTTCAGGATCGTCTTCGCCCTGATGCCGCTCGAGCGCCTGGACATCTCGATGGATGTGGCGCCCGCGGCGCTCGCGCAGCTGTTCGTCGTCGTGCTGCCGGTGGCGCTGCTCGGTGCAGCCGTGCTGACCGCGCTGGCCGCGTTCGCGCGCAGCCACCGGGAAGCGCAGGGTTACCTGCCGCTGCTGGTGTTCCTGCCGATGATCCCGACGCTGTTCCTGATGGTCTCGCCAGTGAAAACCCAGCTCTGGATGCTGGCCGTGCCGTTCCT
>DATIRA010000132.1:0-9135 GCA_035470225.1 Steroidobacteraceae bacterium
AACTCACCTCGAAACTTGGCGCCCGCGATCAGCGCTCCCATGTCCAACGACAGCACTCGCTTGCCCTTCAGACCTTCCGGAATCTCATCATTGACAATCCTCTGGGCCAGGCCTTCGACGATCGCCGTCTTGCCGACGCCGGCCTCACCGATGAGGACGGGATTGTTCTTCGTGCGTCGCTGCAAGACCTGGATCGCGCGACGGATCTCGTTGTCGCGTCCGATCACCGGGTCGAGCTTGCCCTGCTCGGCGCGCTCGGTCAGGTCGATCGTGTACTTCTCCAGAGCCTGGCGCTGCTCCTCGGCGTTCGGGTCGGTCACCTTCTCGCCTCCCCTCACCTCGTCGATGGCCTTCTCCAGCGCGCCCTTCACGAGCCCGCAGTCGCGCAGCATCGTGCCGAGCGGGCCCTTGTCCTCGGCCGCGGCCAGCACGAACAGCTCGCTCGAGATGTACTGGTCGCCCCGCTTCTGGGCGAGCTTGTCGGTCACGTTCAGCAGCTTGGCCAGCTCGTTCGAGACGTGGACCTCACCGCCGGTGCCCTCGACCTTGGGAAGGCGGTCCAGTTCGCGACCAAGCTGTGAACGGAGCAGGTTCACGTTCACGCCGGCCTTGTCGAGCAGCGGGCGGACCGTGCCACCGTCCTGGTCCAGCAGCGCCAGCATCAGGTGCGCCGGCTCGATGAACTGGTTGTCGCGCCCGACGGCCATGGACTGGGCATCGGCCAGGGCCATCTGGAATTTACTGGTCAGCTTGTCCATACGCATGGGTCACGGACTCCCGGGAGACGCTGGGATGCCTCCTAGGTTGGGGCGGATCCCGCGAAGGTCAAGGTTACAGCGGCGTATCCGAGTCCGGCGCCGCTTCAGTGCATCTGCTGGTGCGTCAGGTAGATCACCGCGACGCCGAGGCCGATCAGCAGCAGTTGCTCCAGGCCGGCCTTCAGGTCCACCCGCCGGTGCAGCCCCGGGATCAGGTCGGCGACGGCGACGTAGATGAAACTCGCGGCGGCGAAAGCGAGGGCGTATGGCAGCGCTTCGAGCGCGTTGCCGAGCGCGAAGTAGGCCAGCACGCCGCCGACGACGGAAGCGAGGCTGGACAGCAGGTTGAGCGCGAGGGCCCGGGACCTCGACAGCCCGCCGTTCAGCAGGATCGCAAGGTCGCCGACCTCCTGGGGAATCTCGTGGGCCACGACCGCGAGCGCCGTGACCACGCCGAGCTTCACATCGGTGAGCATCGCGGCGGCGATCAGCACCCCGTCGAGCAGGTTGTGCACGCTGTCGCCGGCGAGTATCAGCCACGCGGAGGCCGCGTCACGTGCGTCGTGCCCCGGCGAGTGGACCTCGCAGGGGTCGTCGTGGCAGTGGCGCCAGAGCACGAATTTCTCGAGCACGAAGAACGTGAGGATGCCGAGCAATAGCGCGAGTCCTACCCGGTGGCTACCGCCCGGGCCGGCCGCGTCCAGCGCGTGTGGTACCAGACCGATGAAGGCGGCCGCGAGCAGCGTGCCGGTCGCGAAGCTCACCAGGTGAGGCAGCAGCATGCCCCGCCGGGCGGGATCGATAAGCAGCACCACGGCGGCCGCAAGCGCGCTCAGCACACCCCCGAGCAGCGTGAAGGCGATGATCAGAGCGAGCGTGGACACTCAGCCGGGTCCTTATTGTCGGGCGATGAAGGTTAGCACGCTGCCGAGGCCAGCCAGGCGAGCGTCGCCATGCGGCCCGTGTCGCGGTCCCGGCGAAAAGAGAAGAACCTGTCGGGCTCCCCGTAGGTGCACCAGCCGCCACCGTGAACCTCGCCGACGCCGGCGAGGCCGAGCGCGATCCGGGCGAGCGCATACAGGTCCGCCTGCAGTCGGCCGCCCGCATTTGGCTCGAAGCAAACCGCGAAATCCCGCGACCTCGCTACGAACGCCTCACGGACTTCCAGTCCGACCTCGAACGCCCTGCTGGAGATCGCTGGACCGAGCCAGGCGAGCAGTTCCGCCGGCGGGCAGCGCAGAGCGAGTACGGTCTGCTCGAGCACGCCCGCGGCGAGGCCTCGCCAACCCGCGTGTGCGACGGCCACGCACGTGCCCTGTCGATCCCTGATGACGACCGGCAGGCAGTCTGCCGTCATGACGACGCAGACCCGACCGGGCTCGAAAGCCACGGCCGCATCCACCCGCGGTGTGCTCCCGGCGGCGTCGTTGACGACCACATCCGACCCGTGCACCTGCTCGAGCCACAGCGGCTCGGCCGGCAGTGCGACCGCGGACGCGAGCCGGCGCCGGTTCTCAGCGACACAATCGGGCTGGTCGCCGACATGGGCCGCCAGGTTCAGCGATCGGTAAGCACCTCGGCTCACTCCGCCGGTGCGAAGCATCGAGCGCACCTGCACGCGCGTTGCACCCCAGCGCGGCTCGAGCCATGCGATTTCTTCCACGCTCATGGCGCGGCGGCATCCCGGGCCAGGATCGCGAGCAGTCCCAGCATGTCATCGGGCAGCGGTGCCGACACCTCGAGCGTCTCGTCCTCGACCGGGTGAGGCAGCGCCAGCCGGGCCGCGTGCAGGGCCTGGCGCGGAAACTCGCGCAGCGCCGCGCGCAACTCCTCGGTCGCGCCGCTGGGCAGTGCCAGGCGACCGCCGTATACCCGGTCACCGACCAGCGGATAACCGGCGTGGGCGAGGTGAACGCGGATCTGGTGCGTACGTCCGGTCTCCAGCTGCACCCGCACGTGCGTATGTGCCCGGTAGCGGCGGATCACCCGGTAATGAGTGACCGCCTCGCGGCCGTCCTCCCGCACGGCCATCCGGACGCGATCCACCGGATGCCGGTCGATCGGCGCGTCCACCGTGCCGCCGCCGGTCATGACGCCGCGACAGATCGCCTCGTATTCGCGGTGTATTTCCCGCTGCCCGAGCATCCGCACCAGCGCCGTATGCGCCGGCAGCGTTCGTGCCACCAGCAGCAGGCCGCTCGTGTCCTTGTCCAGCCGGTGCACGATGCCGGAGCGCGGCAGCGCCGCGAGGCGCGGGTCGAGCGCCAGCAGGGCATTCTGCAGCGTGCTGTCCGGATTCCCGGCACCCGGGTGCACGACGAGCCCCGCCGGCTTGTTGACGACGAAAACGTGCGGATCCTCGTGGACGATGGCGAGCGGGATCGGCTGTGCCTCGACCCTGCTCTGCTCGGCGACCGTGGCACGCAGCTCGACCGACTCGCCGCCCTGGACCTTGTCCCGCGGCCGCCAGCGGCGCCCGTCCACCCGGACCTCGCCGGACTCGATCCACTGCTTGAGCCGGCTGCGCGAGTAATCACCGAGCACAGCCGCGAGCGCCTGGTCCAGCCTCTGGCCGGCCAGTTCCTCGGGGATCTCGAGATCAAGCTGAATCGTAGAACTCGTCATGCGGGCGACATTCTATATACTTCGAGGCTCCGTCCCCGCTGCCCCGTACCGTCCATGCGCGTCCCTGCCCCGCATACCCGGCTGCTGATCATCACGCTGCTCGCTGCGGCTGTCGCCGGCGGCTGCCAGAGCCGTGGCGACAGGGTCGCAGCGGTAAAGGGGAGCCCGGAGTTCATTTACCAGGAGGCTCGCAAGGCGCTCAGGAGCAACGACTACCCGGCGGCCATCGGGCGTCTGGAGGCGCTGGAAGCAAGATATCCCTTCAGCGAAGGCGCCAAGCAGGGCCAGCTCGATCTGCTCTACGCATATTACAAGAACCGCGATACGGAGTCGGCCATCGACCAGGCCGACCAGTTCATTCGCGAGAATCCCACTCACCCGAGAGTGGACTACGCGTACTACATCCGCGGCCTGGTGTACTTCGAGGGCGGGGCAAACTTGCTCGAACGAACATTCAGGGCCGACATCAGCAAGCGGCCGCCGCAGGACGCCCGCAGTTCCTTCCAGTCCTTCCAGACGCTGGTGCAGAGCTACCCGAAGAGCCCGTACGCCGCCGATGCCCGGCAGCGGATGATCTACCTGCGCAACCGCCTCGCTGAATACGAGATCCGCGTCGCGCGCTACTACATGCAACGCGGCGCCTACGTGGGCGCGGCGAATCGCGCTCGTTCGGTCGTCGAGACCTACGACGGCGCTCCGGCCGTTGTCGAGGCCCTCGAGATCATGGCGGCGGCCTACCGGGAGCTCGGCATGGACAAGCTCGCCGCGCAGACCGATGCAGTCCGCCAGGCGAACATCTCTGCGGACGATGCCGGGCAGCGCCGCAAGGATTCCGATGCCTGGTGGCGTTTCTGGAACTGAGTAAAGGCGTAGCGCCCGCTTCGCCGGACGCAGCTCCGCGGCTGCGTGAGATCCCCTACAACTACACCTCGTTCTCCGATCGCGAAATCGTGATCCGGCTGCTCGGCGAGGACGGCTGGCAGCTGCTCGACGAGCTGCGTGTCGAGCGACGTACCGGACGCTCCGCGAGGATGCTCTACGAGGTTCTGGGCGACATCTGGGTAGTGCAGCGCAATCCCTACCTGGAGCAGGACCTGCTCGACAATCCGTCGCGCCGGCAGGCGCTGGTCGAGGCGCTGCACCATCGGCTGGCGGAGATCGAGCGGCGGCGCGACCCGGCGGACGCGAAGCGTGACGACAAGGTGGGCCGACTGCTCGATTCGGCGCGCAGCGCCGTCAGCGGATTCGAGCAGCATTTCCGTGACGTCACCGCGCTGCGCAAGCGGGCGATGCGCGAGCTTCGGCGGCACACGCGGCCGGACAATGTCTGCTTCGACCCCTATGCCCGCGTGTCGCAGGCCACCGATGCGACCGACTGGCGCGTCGAGATGCCCTTCGTCGTGCTGGCCCCGGACCAGGAGTCCGAGGTGCCCGGCCTCGTGCGCGCCTGCATCGCGCTCGGGCTCACGGTCATTCCCCGCGGCGGCGGAACCGGCTACACCGGCAGCGCCGTACCGTTGACGCCGCTGGCGGCGGTCATCAACACCGAGAAGCTCGAGCGGATCGAGGAGCCCGCGCCGACGTCGCTGCCCGGCGTCGAAGGCGAGGTTCCGACAGTGTTCACGGGGGCCGGCGTCGTCACGCGCCGGGTCGAGGAGACCGCTCAGCGCGCCGGGTTCGTATTCGCCGTGGATCCGACCTCGGCCGACGCCTCCTGCGTGGGCGGCAACATCGCGATGAACGCCGGCGGCAAGAAAGCCGTGCTCTGGGGCACCGCGCTCGACAACCTTGCCTGGTGGCGGATGGTGGACCCCGAGGGCCAGTGGCTGGAGATCACCCGCATCGCTCACAACCGGGGCAAGATCCACGAGTGCGGGACTGCAGTCTTCGAGCTGGTGTGGAAAGACGGTGGCGCGTCCCCCGAGTCCGCGCCGGTCCTGCGGCGCGAGCGCCTCGCGATCGACGGCAGGCGGTTCCGCAAGCTCGGTCTCGGCAAGGACGTCACCGACAAGTTCCTCGGCGGCCTGCCAGGCGTGCAGAAGGAGGGCTGCGACGGGATCATCACCGCGGCCCGGTGGGTCCTGCACCGGATGCCCGGTAGCATCCGCACCGTTTGCCTGGAATTTTTCGGCCAGGCACGGCGGGCCATACCGGCGATCGTCGAGATCCGTGACTACCTCGAACGCGAAGGTGCCGCGCGCGGCGTGAAGCTCGCCGGGCTCGAACACCTCGACGAGCGATACCTGAAGGCCGTCGGCTACGCGACGAAGTCCAGGCGCGGCGCGCTGCCGAAGATGGTGCTGCTCGGCGACCTGGCCGGCGAGGACGAGACGGCCGTCGCCCACTGCGCGTCGGAGGTCGTGCGTATCGCGAATGCCCGCTCCGGCGAGGGGTTCGTCGCCGCAAGCGGGGACGCCCGCAAGGCCTTCTGGCGGGATCGCGCTCGCACCGCGGCGATCGCGCGGCACACCAACGCCTTCAAGATAAACGAGGACGTGGTAATCCCGCTGGAGCGGCTCGGCGAGTACACCGACGCGATAGAGCGGATCAACATCGAGCTGTCGCTCGCCAACAAGCTGCGCCTGATCGAGGAACTCGAAGCCTACCTGCGAGCCCAGCCCCGGCTCGGCAGCACCGGCGATCCGGAGATGGACCGCCGGCCGCGCGAGGAACTGCTCGGGGACCGCCCGGCCCAGGCGCTCGAACTGCTCGCCGGCGTGCGCCGGCGCTGGGCCTGGCTGCTCGAGAACCTCGACCGGCGCCTCGCGGATTCGCTGGCGGACCTCCAGGCGCTCGGCTTCGGCGCACAGCTGAACGACTTCGTCCGGCGCATCGAGGATGCCCCGGGCGCGCGCGTGTTCGAGGTCGTGCAGGACAGGGTCGTTCGGGCCTCCTGGAAGAAGGAGCTCAGGACCGAGCTGTGCCGCATCTTCGCGGGCAGTCACTTCAACGCGCTGCTCGCGGACCTCGATGCCGTCCACGCCCGGGTGCTCAGGAGCCGCCTGTTCGTCGCGCTGCACATGCACGCGGGCGACGGCAACGTCCACACGAACATCCCGGTCAACTCCGACGATTACGCGATGCTCCAGCAGGCGTACCAGGTGGTCGCACGCATCATGGGCATCGCACGGGCGCTCGGCGGCGTGATATCCGGCGAGCATGGTATCGGCATCACCAAGCTCGAATTCCTGAGCGAGGCAGAGACGGCGGAGTTCATCGAGTACAAGCAGCGCGTCGATGCAGCCGGCCGTTTCAACCGCGGCAAGCTGCTGCCGGGCGCCGACCTGCGGCGGGCCTACACGCCGAGCTTCAACCTGCTCGGACACGAATCGCTGATCATGCAGCAGTCGGACATAGCCTCGATCTCAGACGCGATCAAGAGCTGCCTGCGCTGCGGCAAGTGCAAGCCAGTCTGCTCGACCCACGTCCCCGGCGCCAACCTGCTCTACTCGCCTCGCAACAAGATCCTCGCAACCTCGCTGCTGATCGAGGCCTTCCTGTACGAGGAGCAGACGCGGCGCGGAGTCTCGCTGCAGCACTGGGATTCCTTCTCGGACGTCGCCGATCACTGCACGGTCTGCCACAAGTGCGAGACGCCCTGCCCCGTGGACATCGACTTCGGGGACGTCTCGATGGCGATGCGCGACCTGCTGCGCCGCATGGGCCGCAAGCGGTTCAACCCGGGCACGGCCGCCTCGATGTTCTTCCTGAACGCCTCCAGCCCGGACACGATCCGCGCCGCACGGCGGCTGATGATCGGCTGGGGGTACCGGGCGCAGCGCGCGGCGCACGGCGCCGTGCGCAGGCTGGGCCGTGCCCAGACGCAGCGTCCTCCCTCGACCACCGGCGGCAGGCCGCCGATTCGCGAGCAGGTGGTCCACTTCGTCAACAAGCGGCTGCCGGCCGGACTGCCGAGCAGGACCGCGCGCGCATTGCTCGACATCGAGGACCGCAACTACGTGCCTGTCATCCGCGACCCGGCGCGGACCTCCGCCGAGACGGAGGCCGTCTTCTACTTTCCCGGCTGCGGCTCGGAGAGACTGTTCTCACAGGTCGGGCTCGCGACCCAGGCGATGCTGTGGCAGCTCGGCGTGCAGACGGTGCTGCCGCCCGGTTATCTGTGTTGCGGCTACCCGCAGCGAGGCTCGGGCCAATTCGACCGGGCCAGCAGGATGATCACCGAGAACCGCGTACTGCTGCACCGGGTGGCGAACACGCTCAATTACCTCGACATCGGCACGGTGGTGGTCAGCTGCGGAACTTGCCAGGACCAGCTCGAGGACTATCGCTTCGAGGACATCTTCCCGGGCAGCCGGCTGCTCGACATCCACGAGTACCTGCTCGAGAAGGGCGTGAGGCTCGACGGCGTGACGGGTACGCGCTACATGTATCACGATCCCTGCCATTCGCCGATCAAGCAGCGCGACCCGCTCGAGCTCGTCAACACGCTGATGAACGCCGCAGCCAACGGGCGGATCGAAAAGAACGACCGCTGCTGCGGCGAGTCCGGGACCTTCGCCGTATCGCGTCCGGACGTCGCGACCCAGGTCCGCTTCCGCAAGCAGAGGGAAATGGAGCGGGGAGCGGCGCGCCTGCGCAACGACGGCTTCGACGGACCGGTCAAGGTCCTGACCAGCTGCCCGTCCTGCCTGCAGGGGCTCGGGCGCTACGACGACGACGCCGCGACCGAGGCCGACTACATCGTGGTCGAAATGGCCAGGCACCTGCTCGGCGAGGACTGGCTGACCGACTACGTGCGCAGCGCAAACGACGGCGGAATCGAACGCGTGCTGGTCTGAGCAGCCGTGAGCAACGACATGCACGCCATGCGCAGCGCGATCGCGGACCTGGCCCGCTACTGGAGGCCGGCGCTGCTGTTCCACCTGCTGATGCAGATCCTCGGCTTCGTGCTGTTCGCGCCGTTGGTGGGATGGCTCGCGAACCGCATCATCCGTGCCTCGGGCGAACTGGTGATCACCAACTACGATCTTGCGAAGTTCGCGCTGTCACCGGTCGGTTGGCTGTTCGTGCTGGCCGTCGCGGCTCTGACCATCGGCATCCTGCTCGCGGAGTTCGCTGGCCTCAGCTGGATCGCGGGACACGCGATCACCGGACGCAAGGTGAGTGCGCCGGAAGCTGTCGCACGGGTCCTGGGGCGGCTCAAGGACATCGTGCTGCTCGCCACGCGGCTATTCCTGCGACTGCTGCTGCTCGCGCTGCCCTTTCTCGCCGCTGCCGGCGCCGCATGGCTGCTGATGCTCGACGACCACGACATCAACTACTACCTGGCCGGGAACCCGCCCGAGTGGCAGCGCATGAAGCTGCTGATACTGGCCCTGGTCGCGGGCTATGCACTCGCCGCCGCATGGTTTCTCGCCCGATGGATCTTTGCGCTGCCGCTGCTGATGCTGGAGGCATCGAGGTCGGGTGAGGCGCTCAGGCGCAGCAGCGATATGACGCGCGGACAAGCGACGTCGATCCTGGCGCAGCTCGCGCTCTGGTGGCTGCTGTCGACCGTCGCCGCGGTCGCGCTGACGTTCCTCGCGCGCCTCGTCACGGACGCGCTGCTGGACTGGGCAGGCATCGATGTCCATCGCGTGTTGCCGCTGGTAGCGCTGTTCCTGACCGTCTCGACGATCGGCGCGGTCCTGTTCGGTGCGCTGCAGCTCGCGGGCCACCAGTTCATCGTGACGCAGCTGTTCGCCGGGCACGACGCACCGCAGCGCTGGGTGATTGCCACCGGGCCGGTGGA
>DATIRA010000133.1:0-4184 GCA_035470225.1 Steroidobacteraceae bacterium
ACAGGGTCGCGATTCTGACGAATGGCGTGCGCCCAGTCACATGGCGTTTCTTTTGCGGTGCAAAGATCCGCGCTAGGATTGCCGGATGACCCAGCTGCCGCCCCAACCAGCGTGGACCCCCACGAGCTGGACGACACGCCCGGCCCGCCAACAGCCAAGCTATCGCGATTCCGATGCGCTGGCCAGGGTCGTCGAGGAGCTGGCGCGGCTGCCGCCGATTGTCGTTTCCTGGGAAATCGAGTCGTTACGGCAGGACATCGCCCAGGCGCAGCAGGGCAGGCGGTTCCTGCTGCAGGGCGGCGACTGCGCCGAGTCGTTTTCGGACTGCGAGTCGGGGCAGATCGCCCGGCAGCTGAAGATCCTGCTGCAGATGAGCCTGGTGCTGTTGCACGGCCTGAAGAAGCCGATCATCCGCGTCGGCCGCTTCGCCGGGCAGTATGCGAAGCCCCGCTCCGACGACCACGAGACGCGCGACGGCGTCGCACTGCCGAGCTACCGGGGCGATCTCGTCAACCGGCGCGGATTCTCGCCGGCCGAGCGGGAGCCGGACCCCGAACTGCTGCTCCGCGGCTATGAGCGGGCCGCACTGACGCTGAATTTCATCCGCGCGCTGGTGGATGGCGGATTCGCGGACCTGCATCACCCCGAGTACTGGGACCTCGGCTTCATGCAGCATTCGCCGCTCAGGGATCGCTACCAGCGCATCGTCGAGTCCATCTCGGACTCGCTGGATTTCTTCGAGGCGATGAGCGGCAGCCACGTGCACGAGGCGAGCCGCGCGCCGTTCTACTCGAGCCACGAAGCGCTTCACCTGCTCTACGAGCAGGCCCAGACGCGCTACATCGAGCGCCAGCAACGGTGGTACAACCTCTCGACGCACCTGCCCTGGATCGGGATGCGGACGGCCGGACTCGACGAAGCCCACGTCGAGTACTGTCGCGGGATCTCGAACCCAGTCGGCGTCAAGATCGGGCCGGCGATGGACGCCGCGCTGGTCAGTGGCCTGTGTGAAACACTGAATCCCGGCCGCGAGCCCGGACGACTGGTGCTGATTCACCGGATGGGCGCGGACAAGGTCGAGTCACGACTGCCGACGCTGGTCGAGGCGGTGCGCGCTACGGGTATCCCGGTGCTCTGGGTCTGTGATCCGATGCATGGCAACACCGAAACCATCAGTTCCGGCGTGAAGACCCGCCGCTTCGACAAGATCGTCGCCGAGCTGGAAAGCGCTTTCCAGGTGCACAAGGAACTCGGCAGCCACTTAGGTGGCGTGCATTTCGAGCTGACCGGTGAAGACGTCACAGAGTGCACCGGCGGAGCGCGGGGCCTCGCCGACGCGGACCTTGCGCGGGCCTACCGCTCCCAGGTGGACCCGCGGCTCAACTACGAGCAGGCCCTCGAGCTCGCGATGCGGATCGCGAACTACGCCCGGTCCGGCTGAGCGGACGGGCCGCCGACAGGACACGCTCGGCTTCGCCCAGCGGTACTTCACGCCACTCGCCCGGGCCGAGCCCCTCGACGGTCCACGGTCCGATGCCGGAGCGCACGAGTCGCAGCGTGGGGTGCCCCACGGCCGCGGTCATCCGGCGTACCTGGCGATTGCGTCCCTCGTTCAACCGCAGCTCCAGCCAGGCGGTCGGTATGGCCTTGCGACTGCGGATTGGCGGGCTTCGTTCCCAGAGCCAGCCGGGAGCCTCGACGGGCCGGACCCGGGCCGGAAGCGTCACGCCATCGTTCAGTTCGACGCCCTTCCTCAACCGTTCCAGCGCGGTCCCGGCCGGCTCGCCCTCGACCTGTACGAGGTAGGTCTTCGTGAAGGCAGAGCCGGGCTGGCTGATCCGCGCCTGCCAGGGTCCGAAATCGGTCAGCGCCATCAGGCCCTCGCTGTCGAAGTCCAGCCGGCCCGCCGGGTAGACGCTGCGGACGGGCAGCAGATCCCGGAGGCAGCGCCGGCCGTCGCTGGCGCTGAACTGGGGCAGCACATGGTACGGTTTGTTGAGCAGTATCAGCCGCATCGTGGAAAATTACGCTTGCCCCGGCCCGCACGCGAAGTCTATTCTCTATTGCATCGCAACATCGCGCCCGAGGCGCGCAGACGTGCGTTCGGGCGCGCACCCAGCCTGGAGTCTGCCTTGAGCAAACAGCCGAAGCTCGACCTACCCGCGGGCTGCACGGTCGAAGCGGCCACGCATCCCGGATTTGAGACCATCCTGACCCCGGAGGCGCTCGAGTTCATCGCTGAACTGGCCCGCAAGTTCGGGCCGCGCGTCGAGGAACTGCTCGAGCGCCGCGAGGCGCGACAGCAGCGGATCGACGCGGGCGAGCTGCCGGATTTCCTAAGCGAAACACGCGAGATCCGCGACAGCGAGTGGCGCGTCACTTCGACCCCGGCGGACCTGAACGACCGCCGCGTCGAGATCACCGGTCCGACCGAGCGGAAGATGGTGATCAATGCGCTCAATTCGGGCGCCAAGGTCTTCATGGCGGACTGCGAAGACTCGATGACGCCGAACTGGTTCAACGTGATCGGCGGACAGATCAACCTGCGGGATGCCGTCAATCGCAGCATCGAGTTCACGAGCCCGGAGGGCAAGCATTACAAGCTCAAGCCTCAGGTCGCGACGCTGATCGTCCGGCCGCGCGGCTGGCACCTCTACGAGAAGCACCTGAAGGTGGACGGCAAGCGGGTGCCGGGCGCGTTCGTTGATTTCGGGCTGTACCTGTTCCACAACCATGCGGCGCTGAAGGCCCGCGGCACCGGCCCGTACTTCTACCTGCCGAAGACAGAGAGCCACCTCGAGGCGAGGCTCTGGTCGGACGTGTTCCGGCACAGCGAAGAGCGGCTCGGGCTCGCCCCACAGACGATCAAGGCGACGCTGCTGATCGAGGTGATCCTGGCCGCATTCGAGATGGACGAGATCCTCTGGGAACTGCGCGACTACATCGTCGGGCTCAACTGCGGCCGATGGGACTACATCTTCAGCTTCATCAAGAAGTTCAGCCGCTACCCCGAGTTCGTGCTGCCGGAGCGCGGGCAGGTCACGATGACCACGCATTTCCTGCGGTCGTACTCGAAGCTGCTGATCAAGACCTGCCATCGCCGCGGCGCGTTCGCGATGGGCGGCATGGCGGCGCAGATCCCGATCAAGGGCGACCCGGAAGCCAACGAGGCCGCACTGGCCAAGGTGCGGGCCGATAAGGAGCGCGAGGCCGGCGACGGCCACGACGGAACCTGGGTGGCGCATCCCGGGCTCGTGCCGATCGCGATGGAGATCTTCGACAAGCGGATGCCGACCGCGAACCAGCTCGATCGCAAGCTCGAGGACGTTCAGATCACGGCCGCCGACCTGCTCGCGGTCCCGGAAGGCACGATCACCGAGGAGGGGCTGCGCAACAACATCGAAGTATCGATCCAGTACATGGCTGCCTGGCTCGGCGGCAACGGCTGCGTGCCGATCCACAACCTGATGGAGGACGCCGCGACGGCCGAGATCTCGCGGGCCCAGATCTGGCAGTGGATCCGCCACCCGAAGGGCGTGCTGACGGACGGTCGCAAGATCACCGTCGAGCTGTATCGACAGATCAAGAAGGAAGAGCTCGCGAAGCTCCGTGCGGAGCTCGGCGACGCCGCGTTCGAGGCGGGCAATTTCGAGCGCGCAGCGGAACTGCTCGACCGCATCACGACCGCGGAGAAGTTCGAGACCTTCCTGACGCTGCCCGCCTATGCAGAGATCGACTGAATTCCGACCCACGAGGACCGAGACATGACCAAGAAGGCTGTTGCCGAGCTGCGCAAGGACTGGCAGACGAATTCCCGCTGGAAGGGGATCCACCGCGCATACAAGGCGGAGGACGTCGTGCGACTGCGGGGCAGCGTGCAGATCGAGTACACGCTCGCGCGGATGGGCGCCGAGAAGCTGTGGCGCCTCGTGACGACCGAGCCTTATGTGAACTGCCTGGGTGCGCTGACGGCCGGCCAGGCGATGCAGCAGGTAAAGGCGGGCGTCAAGGCGATCTACCTCTCCGGCTGGCAGGTGGCTGCCGACAACAACAGCTACATGTCGATGTACCCGGACCAGTCGCTGTACCCGGTCGATTCCGTGCCGAAGGTGGTCGAGCGCATCAACAACAGTTTCCAGCGCGCGGACGAGATCCAGCACTCCAAGGGGATCGGCCCGAAGAGC
>DATIRA010000134.1:0-4517 GCA_035470225.1 Steroidobacteraceae bacterium
GTCGCTCAACTCCACCGGCCCCTGCGCGGAGATCAGGCTGCGGCAGGCGCCGATCACGGCTTCGGGGGCGCCCTTGACGGCCACGAGGAATCCAGTGCCGTCCTCGTGCAGCGTCGCCATCATCCGCGTGGTCGTGTCGAAGGCCTCGACGCGAACGCGCGGCCGTCGGGTCTCGAGTCCGGCGCGCGTCAAGTCCGCGGTGCGAGCTGCCGCGAGCAGTGCGACCTCGAGCGGATCGCCGCTCCATCGCTCACCCTGCAGGCTTGCGTTGTTGCACATGGCCCCGATCTCGAGCGCCTGCCGCAACTCGACCTCCCGGTTTCCGGCCGGCGGCTCGCCGTCGCAGAGGAACTGCTCGCCGTCGAGTTCGACGTCACCGCCAGGCAACGCCAGGCGGGTCACGGTCATGCGGTTCTCAGTCAGCGTGCCGGTCTTGTCGGTGCAGATCACGCCGGTCGCGCCGAGTGTCTCTACGGCGGACAGACGGTTTATCAGCACGTTGCGCCTTGCCATGCGCCACATGCCGCGCGCGAGCGCGATCGTCGCGACCACCGGCAGCCCCTCGGGCACGGTCGCGACCGCCAGGGCCACCGCGGTGCGCAGCATCAGCTCCAGGTCCCTGCCGACGACGACGCCGGCGAGCACCAGCATGCCGGTCAGCGCAAGTGTCAGCCAGATCAGCCGGCGGCCCAGCGTCTCCAGCCGACGCTCGAGCGGCGTGCGTTCGTCCTCGGTCGCCTCTACCAGGCTCGAGATACGGCCGAGCTCGGTCGCGAGCCCGGTCGCCACCACGACGCCCTCGCCGGCACCGCGGGTAATGGCCGTGCCCTTGTAGACCATGGAGCTGCGTTCGGCGAGCGGAGCGGACTCGGGTGCCGGCGCTGCAGATTTGGCTACGGGTACGGACTCGCCGGTCAGCGCTGATTCGTCCACCTGCAGGTTGGAGGCCTCGATCAGCCGGATGTCTGCCGCGACGACGTCGCCGCCCTCCAGCAGCGCGACGTCGCCCGGCACCAGTTCGACGGCACGGATCTCTGTCACCTCGCCGTCACGCCGAACACGCGCGTTCACTCGCGCCAGGCTCTGTAGCGCCTCCATCGACCGGGTCGCCTGGTATTCCATCGCGAACCCGATCGCCACGTTGATGACGATCACTACCAGGATCGCGGCGCCCTCCACCCAGTCGACCATGACGAATGACAGCGCCGCCGCGATGACGAGCAGCAGCACCATCAGGTTCGCGAGCTGGCGCAGCAGCAACCGCCAGGCCGGAGTCCGGGCACGTGCCTTGAGCTGGTTCGGTCCGCTGTCGCGGAGCCGCGTCTGCGCCTCGCTGCTGGAGAGCCCGCTGGCCGGGTCGACCGATAGACGCTCGAGCGTGGTGGCTGCGGTCTCGTGGTGCGCTGAAGGGAGGTTCATGCGGGGATCGGACATCGCTGGCCCGGCCAATGTACACCGCCCGGGGCCGCGGTCGGGCAGCGGTAGGCGAGGGGCCTCCTATGGCAAACTATGGCGATGCCCCGAGTCCACGTCCGAACCTTCGGCTGCCAGATGAACGAGTACGATTCCGCGAGAATGGCGGACGTGCTGCGCGAATCGAGCGGCTACCTGCCGACCGATGATCCCACCGAAGCCGACCTGCTGCTGCTGAACACCTGCTCGGTCAGGGAGAAGGCGCAGGAGAAGGTGTTTTCGCTGCTGGGCCAGTGGCGCCTGCTCAAGCAGCGCCGACCGGAAGTGATCATCGGCGTCGGCGGCTGTGTTGCGAGCCAGGAAGGCGAGGGCATAACTTCCCGGGCGCCTTTCGTCGACCTGGTGTTCGGTCCGCAGACCGTGCATCGCCTGCCGGAGATGCTCGCCAGCCTGCAGAGCGACGGCCGCGCCGTCGTGGACGTGAGCTTCCCGGAAATCGAAAAGTTCGACCGGCTGCCCGAGCCGCGTGCACAGGGCGCGACGGCCTTCGTCTCCGTGATGGAGGGTTGCAGCAAGTACTGCACGTTCTGCGTGGTGCCGTACACGCGTGGCGAGGAGATGAGCCGGCCGCTCGGTCAGGTCGTCGAAGAGGTGCGGCGCCTCGCCGATCAGGGAGTTGCCGAGATCACGCTGCTCGGGCAGAACGTCAACGCATATCGGGGCGAGATGCGCGGCGGTTACGCCGACCTCGCGGCGCTCGTCTATTTCGTCGCCGAAGTGCCGGGCGTCGAACGCATCCGCTTCACGACCTCACACCCGGTCGAATTCCGTGACAGCCTGATCGAGGCTTACCGGGACGTGCCGCAACTCGCCGCCCACCTGCACCTGCCGGTGCAGAGCGGCTCGGATCGGATCCTGGCGCTGATGAAGCGGGGCCATACCGCGCTCGAATACCGGCAGCGCATCCGCAGGCTTCGCGAAGTGCGCCCGGGCATCAGCCTGTCCTCCGATTTCATCGTCGGCTTTCCCGGCGAGACCGAGCGGGACTTCGAGGCGACGATGAGGCTGGTCGAGGACCTCTACTTCGACCAGAGCTACAGCTTCATCTACAGCAGGCGTCCGGGTACGCCCGCTGCGGCACTGCCGGACGACGTGCCCCACGAGGAGAAGCAGCGACGGCTCGCATTGCTGCAGCAGCGGATCGACGGACAGGCGCTCGCGATCAGCCGTTCGATGGTCGGTTCGGTGCAACGGGTGCTCGTCGAGCGGACCTCGAAGCGGGACCCGAGGCAGCTCGCCGGCCGCAGCGAGAACAATCGCTGGGTGAACTTCGACGGCCCGGCGTCGCTGATGAACCGCTTCGCGAACGTCGTGATCACGGAGGCGCTGCCACATTCGCTCCGGGGACGGCTCGCTGCGTCCGAGGGACGGGCCGCTTGAGCGATCCGATCGAGGTGCGCGAGGTCTCGCTCGGCGAGGCCGACAACGCGCGGCTCGCGAACTTCACCGGCCCGATGGAGCAGAATCTCCGGCACGTCGAGGAACGCCTCGGCGTGGAGGTGAGGCGCCGCGGCCACCGGCTGCAGGTGTTCGGCCCGGGCGGCGTCGTGGACAACGCTGCGGCCGTGCTGCGCCAGATGTTCGAGCTCTCCGCCAGTGAAGCCCTGTCTCCGGACAAGGTTCACCTGAGCGTGCAGGAACTCGGGTTCGCCGCCGCTGGTGAACGACGAGACCGTGACGTCGATCCGGTCGTACAGACTCAGCGCGGCGCGATCAGGGGTCGCGGCGTCAACCAGCGTCAGTACCTCGAGAACATCCGTGACCACGACCTCACATTCGGCATCGGGCCGGCCGGTACCGGCAAGACCTACCTGGCCGTCGCGAGCGCGATAGAGGCCCTGCAGTCTGCCAAGGTACGCCGCATCGTGCTCGTCAGGCCGGCCGTGGAGGCCGGCGAGCGCCTCGGCTTCCTGCCGGGCGACATGGCCCAGAAGGTGGATCCCTACCTCCGCCCGATGTACGACGCGCTGTACGAGATGCTGGGCTTCGACCGCGCCGCGCGACACGTCGAGCGCCAGGTGATCGAGGTGGCGCCGCTGGCGTTCATGAGGGGCCGTTCGCTGAACGATTCCTTCATCATCCTCGACGAGGCTCAGAACACGACCGTCGAGCAGATGAAGATGTTCCTGACGCGGATCGGCTTCGGTTCCAAGGCCGTCGTGACCGGCGACATCACCCAGATCGACCTGCCCCGCCAGCAGCGTTCGGGGCTGCGTCACGTCATCGAGGTGCTGCGCGACGTCGAAGGCGTCGCGTTCACGTTCTTCAATGCCCGCGACGTGGTGAGGCACCCGCTGGTGCAGCGGATCGTCCAGGCCTACGAACGCCAGTCGGACGACGCGGAGCCGGCCGCGTGAGCGCCGGCGTCGTCGCTTCCCCGCCGCTGCGCGTGGAAGTGCAGTACGCGGCCCGTCGACCTTGGGTGCCGTCGGCCACTGCGATGCGTCGCTGGGCGCGGGTGGCACATTCAGTCGCGGCACGCGGCGCCCGGCCACGAGCGGTGGGCCGCGGCACGGCGGCTCTGATCTGCATCCGGATCGCCGGTCCAGGCGAGTCCAGGCGGATCAATCGCGAGTTCCGCGACCAGGACCGGCCGACGAACGTGCTTTCTTTCCCCGCGTCGACCGAGGAAGCGGGCGCGACCGGAGCGCTCGGCGACCTTGTGATCTCGGCGCCGGTGGTGGCCCGGGAGGCGAGGGAGCAGGGCAAGACGCTCGCCGCCCATTGGGCGCACATGGTCGTGCACGGCACGTTGCATCTGCTGGGCCATGATCACGAACGGCCGGGTCAGGCCCGGCGGATGGAGCGTCTCGAGGTGGAAATCCTCGCTGGTTTGGGGTATCAGAATCCCTATGTCGCGTCTGCCGCCGGCACTCGATGAGTGACGAACAACCAGGGTCGACCGGGAGCTGGGTCCGCCGCCTGGTCGAGATGATCTCGGGGGAGCCCCGCGATCTCGAACAGCTTTCCGACGTACTGGCGGACGCACGCGACCGCGGGCTGATCGACGCGGACGGTCTCGGCATGCTCGAGGGCGTGCTCGA
>DATIRA010000135.1:0-5489 GCA_035470225.1 Steroidobacteraceae bacterium
CGTCTTGCGGCGCGGCTCAAGTCGCGCCGCCGTGAACGAGGCGGCGCCGGCGCGATCCGCCCGGAACACCCCCTGGGTGTGTGTCGAGGATTGTATACAGCGCCTGCAGCGGACGCGTGCCTCGAGCGCATTCCCGTGGCGGGACGCGTGGCCCGGCGCGGACAGGTACCACGCCTGGCCGCGGTGCATTTGGTCGCCCGTCGTCGATCTGCGATACTGCCTGCTCTTCGGATGACCCACCCGCCGAGGCCGCAGACGTGACCGACACCGCCGCGACCCGCCCGGTCGACCCCTCGCTGGTCAGCTACACGCACTGGATGTACGCGCTGCACGCCGCGAGCGCGTTGATCGGCGTGTTCGGCTCCGCCTTCGTCGCGACGGCCTTCGTGTTCGGTATCCCGTCGATCATCGCGGTGGTGATGAACTACGTGAAGCGCGGCGACGCGCGCGGCACCTATCTCGACAGTCACTTCGGCTGGCAGCTGCGGACCTTCTGGTTCGCGCTGCTGTGGATACTGCTGATCGGACTGTTCTCGGCCCCGCTGGTGCTGCTGCTCGGTCTGGGCATCGTCACCTGGCTGCTCGGTATCCTGGTCGTCGGGCTCTGGATCATCTATCGGGTCGCTCGCGGCTGGCTGCGCCTGAAGGACGGTCGGCCGGTCTGAATCCGGGGCGCTCCGGCGCTGCCATTATCAATCCCACGGAGGTCACGCATGCAGATTGCGCAGGACAAGGTCGTACTCATTCACTACACGCTCTCCGACGACACCGGCTCCGTGCTGGACAGTTCTTCGGGCGGCGACCCGCTCGCCTACCTGCACGGCAAGGGCAACATCATCCCCGGGCTCGAGAAGGCGCTCGAGGGCCGCGCGGCCGGCGACAAGCTCGACGTCAAGGTCGAGCCGGCCGAGGGCTACGGGGATCGCGACGAGCGGCTCGTGCAGAGCGTGCCTCGACGTGCGTTCGGCAATGTTTCCAAGGTGGAGCCCGGCATGCAGTTCCACGCGCAGACCTCGGAGGGTCAGACCCGGGTCGTGACCGTGACCAAGGTGCAGGGCGACATGGTCATGGTGGATGGCAACCACCCACTCGCCGGCCAGAACTTGAATTTCGCGGTCGAGGTGACCGACGTGCGGGATGCGACGGCCGAGGAACTCGAGCACGGGCATGTGCATGGCCCCGGCGGACACGACCACGGCTGAGCCGCGGCTCGCGCCGGCGTGATCCAGTTCGCAGCGACGGGGGTCGCCCCCGGCCCGTTCATTGCCGCGGGTGTCGTCCCCTGCTATAGCTTTCGCGTCGCTGAACGGAGTAAGTCGATGAAACGCGTGTCGATGTTGCTGGCCTGCGCAGTGGCCGGCGTCCTGATCGCCTCCGGGCCGGCGCGGGCCTACGACGGCAGCAACTGGAGCATCAAGGCCGGTGGACACTACCTGGCCCCCAAGGGCTCGAACGGCTCGCTGGACCTCGACGACGGCTTTGGCAAGCGCGAGATCGACGTGGACGACTCGGCCATGTTCACGCTGGCCGTGGCCTACCAGTTCAGCGAGCACTGGAGCATGGAGCTGTTCGGCTCCGCACCGTTCCAGCTGGACATGGACCTCGAAGGACTGGGGACCGCCGAGGCGGGCCTGGTGCCGCTCACGCTCGGCTGGATCTACACGTTCAATCCGGACGGGCGCTGGCGCCCCTACCTCGGCGCAGGCGTCACGGCCGCGATGTTCTTCGACGAGGACCCCTCCGACATGAAGCTGGACGATGATCTCGGGCCGGCCGCGATCGCGGGGCTCGATTTCGCGCTGAACCGCAGCTGGTTCCTGAACCTGGACGTCCGCTGGATCGACATCGATACCGAAGCCAAGATCCGCGAGGTTCCGGGCGACGCGTTCAGGGTGGCGATCGACCCGCTGATGGTCGGCCTGATGGTCGGTTACCGCTTCGGGCAGCACGAGCCGCAGTACGCAGAGCCCGCGCCTGCGCCAACGGCCGCGGTCGTGGCGGCGCCTGCGCCTGCGCCTGCACCGGCGGCTCCGGCGGCCGGTCCCTGCGCCGACGGCGACGGCGACGGTGTCTGCGACGCGGACGACAAGTGCCCGAGCACGCCGCCCGGTGACACGGTCGATCGCTATGGCTGCAGCCTCGTCTCGCGCCTGATGCTGTTCTTCGATTTCGACAGCGCCGAGCTGCGCTCCGAGTCGATACGCGAGCTCGAGCGTGTCACGCAGTTCATGAACCAGATCCCGGAGGCCACCGCGCTGATCGAGGGCCATACGGACAGCCTCGGCACGGACGCATACAACCTCGGCCTTTCCGAGCGCCGCGCCAAGTCGGTCTACGATTACCTGGTGTCGCGGGGCGTGAATCCCGGCCGGCTGCAGTCGCTCGGCAGGGGCGAGTCACAGCCGATCGCGGACAATTCGACCGAGACCGGGCGGCAACAGAACCGTCGGGTCATGCTGATCCGTACCGACAGCGGACGCTGAGAGCAGGGCCGAAGGCGGCTCCTGTGGAATGTTCTGGCCGGCGGTGCTCGACGAGCCCGCCGGCTTCTCGTTGCGCGCCCGCCTCAATTGCGACGCTGCGGTAGCCTGAAGCCGCTGTCCAGCGCGGCGAGCAGCGGTGGATCCCGGCCGTAGATGTCCTTGCGGAAGGCCGTCCGGCCGTCCGCCAGTGGCTGTGCGGTCCAGTACAGCAGCAGCACCGGCACTTTGCGCTCCAGCCAGACGGTCTGCGTACGCCGGCTCGCGACGACTTCCGCCATCGACTGCTGGTTCCAGCGCCCGGCATCGCCGAGCACGATCTCCGCGAGCTCGAAGGCCTTCTGCACCCGTATGCAGCCCGAGCTGAAGGTCCGCGTATCCCGCTCGAAGAGTTCCTTGCTCGGCGTGTCGTGCAGGTAGACGAGGTACGGGTTCGGGAACATGATCTTGACCAGCCCGAGCGCGTTGGCGGGACCGGGGTCCTGGACCAGCTGGTAGGGGATGGCCGAGCCGCTGTAGCGCTGCCAGTTGACCGAATAGGGACTCACCCGCCGGCCATTGCGGTCGATGACCCGGATGTTGTTGCGCTCGAGATACCCGGGGTCGCGCTTGATCACGGGCAGCTTGTCCTTGGCGAGAATGCCCGGCGGGATCGTCCAGGTCGGGTTGAATACGACGTGGTCGATCTCGGCCTTGAACACAGGCGTTTCCCGGTACGGGCGCCCTACGATCGCACGGGAACTCCACAGAACCTCGTCGTCGCGGCGATAGCTGACCTCGAACCCGGCGATGTCCACGAGCACGAACTCGCCGTGCAGCTCGTGCAGCACCCAGCGTGCCCGCTCCAGGTTGATCCGTAGCTGGTCGATGCGCCGCTCCACCGGAACGTTCAGCGCCTCGAGCGTGGCTGGCCCGACCACGCCGTCGACGCCCAGGCCGTGGCGTTGCTGGAAGCGCCTCACCGCTTCAATGGTCGCGGGATCATAGAGGTCGGTAGCGTCAACCGGGACTTCCCCGAGGTCGCCAGTCACTTGAAGCCGCTGCCGTAGCACCGGCAGCCGCGCATCGTCGGCGCCGGGCTCGATCTTGGGTCCCGTCGGCACCTGCGGCCAGCCTCCGGCGGCCGCGATGGCGCGGTATTCCGCGAGGCTTTCCCGTGCGCGCCGGTACGAGGGGTGCGCGGGCCGGGCCCGCTCGAAAGTCGTCTGCAGCGAGCCCCGGGTCAAGGCTCTCTCGAGCAGTGCGTCGGGCGTCTCCGGGCCGATGGGCCGGTCGGCGTAATTCCACTGCGAGCTGAGCTTCTCGGGGTCCACTTTGCCGGCGAACAGGTGATACAGCGCGAGCACGGTGCCGTCGGTCGCGAGCAGCTCGAGCCCAGCGAGCTGCTCCGGAGCGAGCGACCCTGCCGATCGCCATTCGTCACGGAACGATTGCAGCGTCTGCAGGTGGTAGTCCGCCGGGTCGAGACCGTCGCCGCGCAAGCCTTCGATTTCGAGCAGCAGCTGATCCAGCCTGCCCGGGTCGTCCCAGTATCTGCGATAGCCCTGTCGCTGGTAGAACTCCGCGACGACATCTGCCAGCACGATCCGTGCGTCGCGCACGCCGCGCCTGCGGTCGTGCTGCAGCTCTACGACCCGCAACTGCAGCGCCACGGTCGCGGGATCGGGGGCGGGCGGCGCCTGCGTAGCGGTCGTCGGGGACGGCTGGCCGTGCACCGCCAGTGCGATCGACGATGCCAGCAGCAGCAGGCAGGCCGAGCGCGCGGTTGACAGCCGCGCCTGGTGTCGATGTCCGGGCCGCCGGGCGCGCGTCGGTCGCCGGCAGGTTCGTTCAGTGATCGTGGCGGATCTCTCCCGTCAGGTCGTAGTCGTCGGCCGCCGTGATCTCGACCTCGGCCCAGTCACCGGCTTCGAGGTCGCCGGGCTCCGGGATGCGTACCGTGCCGTCGATCTCGGGAGCGTCGGCGGCCGATCGTGCGATCGCGCCCTGCTCGTCCACCAGGTCGACCAGCACCCGCATGCGCTGCCCCAGCTTCGCCGAGAGTTTCTCCGCCGAGATGGTGGCGGCCAGCTCCATGAATCGTTCATAGCGCTGCTGCTTCAGTTCCGCGGGCACCGGGTCGGGAAGTTCGTTGGCGGCGGCACCCGCCACTGGCGAGTACTTGAAACAGCCCACCCTGTCGAGCCGTGCCTCCCGCAACCATTCGAGCAGCAGTTCGAAGTCCCGTTCGGTCTCGCCGGGAAACCCGACGATGAACGTGCTGCGTAGCGTGATCCGGGGACAGATCTCGCGCCAGCGCTGGATGCGGGCCAGCGTATTCTCCGCCTGCGCAGGCCGCTTCATCAGTTTCAGCACGCGCGGACTCGCATGCTGGAACGGGATGTCGAGGTAGGGAAGCACGCGACCCTCCGCCATCAGCGGCACGACCTCGTCGACGTGCGGATAGGGATACACGTAGTGCAGCCGGATCCAGGCGTCGAGTGATCCGAGCGCCCGCGCCAGGTCCGCGAAGCGCGCCTTGACCGGCCGGCCGCCCCAGAAGCCGGTGGCATAGCGCAGGTCGACGCCGTATGCGCTGGTGTCCTGCGAGATCACCAGCAGTTCCTTGACGCCCGCCTTCACCAGCCGCTCGGCCTCCAGCATCACCTCGCCGATCGGGCGGCTCGCGAGGTCGCCGCGCATCGACGGGATGATGCAGACCGTGCAGCGGTGGTTGCAGCCCTCGGAGATCTTCAGGTACGCGTAATGTCGCGGCGTCAGCCGGATCCCCTGCGGCGGCACGAGATCGGTGAACGGATCGTGCAGCGGCGGCAGCTGCTCGTGCACGGCCGCAACGACCTCCTCGTAGGCGTGCGCGCCGGTGACCTTCAGCACGCGGGGGTGCCGCTCAGTGATGGTTTCGGGGCGGGCGCCCAGGCAACCGGTCACGATGACCCGGCCGTTTCGCGCAATGGCTTCGCCGATCGCATCGAGGGACTCGTGCACCGCCTCGTCGATGAAGCCGCAGGT
>DATIRA010000136.1:0-5832 GCA_035470225.1 Steroidobacteraceae bacterium
GGAGACTCCGGCGAACTCGGCGGCCAGCCCGAGCACCGGGTGGCGTCCGGCCGCCGCGAAAATCAGCGCCGCGAGCGGCACCAGCAGCACGTAGCCGATCTCGCTGGCCGCGTTCGACAGCACGCCGGAGAACACGATGACCGGCGTCAGCAGCGCGCGCGGTGCGTTCAGCACCAGCAGTCGCATCAATGACCCAATCAGCCCCGAGGACTCCGCGACTCCGATCCCGATCAGCGCGACCAGTACCGTGCCGAGCGGCGCGAAGCTGGTGAAATTGGTCACCAGGCCCGTCAGGATGCGGTGCAGGCCTTCGACGGACATCAGGCTGACCGCCTCGATCGGCTCGCCGGTGGTCGGATGCGCGACCGAGAGGTCGAACTGGGCTGCGATGCCGGAGATCACGATGACCGCCAGCGCCAGCAGCGCGAACAGCGTCGTCGGGTCGGGCAGCGCGTTACCGATGCGCTCGACCAGGTCGAGGAAGCGGTCCAGCACGCCCTTACGGCCCGGATCGGGTTGCCTGGAATCCTTCATGGAGCGTCGCCTTGTGTCGGGCAGCCGGCATTAGAGCCGATTGGCGCCCTCGAAGCGAGCCTCCGGTATCATTGCGAACGACATGGTTTCACGCGTACGCCAGTTCCTGGAGAAGCACCTCGGCTCGCCCGGCGACGACCCCGGGCAGCAGGAGACGCGACTGCGCGTGGCCGTCGCGGCGCTGCTGGTCGAGGTGCTGCGTGCGGATTTCGACGTCTCCGGCGCCGAGCGGAGCCAGGTTCTCGATTCGCTGCGCGAGCTGCTCGCGCTCGATCCGGCCGATGCCGAAGAGATCCTCGCGGCCGCCGAGGGGGAAATCGACGATTCGCACGATCTGTACCAGTTCACCTCGCAGATCAACCGCGCCTTCGATCACCAGCAGAAGCTCAGGCTGATGGAACAGTTGTGGCGTGTCGCGCAGTCGGACGAGGTCGTGCACAAGTACGAGGAGCACATCATCCGGCGCGTGGCCGGCCTGCTGCACGTCTCCCACGGCGAGTTCATCGCGACCAAGCTGCGCGTGGAGAGCTGAGACTTGCCCGATACGCGCACCTCCGCTACGGTCTGGCCCCGCGTGCGCCAATGAGGGAAGCCGGCGAAATCGTGCAGAAGATCGTCATCCTCAATCCCAAGGGAGGCTCGGGCAAGACGACCGTCGCCACGAACCTCGCGGCGTACTACGCCTGGCGCGGGGAGAGCGTGGCGCTGATGGACATGGACCCCCAGGCCTCGTCGGTGCGGTGGCTGGGTGTGCGGCCGCCCGACCTGCCGCCGATCCACGCGATCGCTGCCTACGAGCGCAGGATGAACGTCACGCGGGCGTTTGCCTGCCGCGCGCCGCCCGGTACGCAGCGGCTGATCGTCGATACGCCCGCGGCGCTCGCGGGTCACCAGATGCCGGAGATCACCCGCGATGCCAGTGCGATCGTCGTGCCGGTGCTGCCTTCGGAAATCGACATACACGCGGCCTCGCGCTGTATCGCCGATCTGCTGCTGGTGGCCAAGGTGCATCGCTCGGAGAAGCGGATCGCGATCGTCGCGAACCGCGCGCGGCGCTATACGCGCGCGTACCACTCGCTGATGCAGTTCCTGCGCAGCCTCAAGATCCCGGTCGCGGCCGTGCTGCGGGACTCGCAGGCCTACGTGCGCTCCGCGGAGACCGGACAGGGCCTGCACGAAATGAAGGGCGCGCTGCTGGCCGAGGATCTCGCGACCTGGCGCACGCTCACCGAGTGGATCGAGCGACGCTCGATCTCGCTGGTGCCGGTCGAGGAGCCTCAGTTGCCGGAGCCCGAGCCGGCCAGCGGCGGCGCGCTGACGGCCCGGCCCTGAGGTCGGTTTACCGCGTCCGATCGCCGCCCGGGATCAGGGCGTCTTCGGTACGTTCGAGACCGCGGCCGCGCCCTGGGAATGCAGCGCCGCCTCGTCCGATATCGTGAACGATACAGCGACCGGGCTGCCGTCCTCGTCGTTGGTGCTCGAGACCTTGACCAGCAGCGGCGTGTCCTTGGTCCAGAGCATCGCGGTGGATCTCGACTGGATCGCCGCGTCGTCGCGCAGCACCGCGTCGAAATCGCCGAAAGTCGTCCTGGAGCGGTTGACCACCGCGAGCAGCGACGGCAGCGATGCGTTCATGTGCGCGGTGACGCTGCCGAGCGTGCCGTCGGCGCCAATCGCGAAGCACAGCTCCCGGGTCTGGTGCGGCGCCGGCAGCTTCAGCAGCGCCTGCTTGCTCGGCACGCAATAGAGTTCCTGGCCGTTCGCGTCCGTAGTCCACTGGCCGCCCGGATACTTCGACTGGATGCTGGCCTTCGACGCATTCCAGGACAGCCCGAAGGCACCGCCCCCGAACTGTGCCCTGACGCCGCCGGCCGTGGCCGCGGCAGAGGCGAGGGCGAGCCAGCTGCCCAGCACGATCGCCGTTGCGAGTTTTCGCCGCATTTTCTGCTCTCCGATCAATAGAACCCTGCACCGAGTTTATTCACCCGGACCTTGACCTCCATCTGCTGCCGCTCGAATTCAAGACGCAGCTCTCATGTGGATCCACCGGCCCTGTTCACATAACCAGTGCGGTCGCGATCATAACCGATCAGGCAGCTCATTGAGGCTCGAGCCGACGCCGCGCCTCCTCGATCAGCAGCAGGTCCTCGGGCGTGTCCAGATCGATGCCGGCGTTCTGCATCGGTATGCGCACGACCTGGTCGATGTTCCGGCGGATGACCAGCCTCGGGTCCGTGTCGCCGCGCAGCCCCATCAGGTCGCCGAAGGTCCAGCGCGGAAAGATGGCCGGCAGTCCCGGAGCGCCCCCATAGAGTGCGGCCGCAATCAGCCGCGGGTTGCGTCGCCACGCCGCCTGGAGCCGCCTCAGGTCGTCTCCGCTCACCGCTACCTGGTCGGCGAGCAGCAGCAGTAGCGCCTCGCTGCCTGGTGGTGCCGCCTGGACTGCACGCCTGATCGAACTTGCGAGGCCCTCTTCCCAGTCGCGGTTCAGCACCATCGAGGCCGAGGAGTGGCGCAGCATCGGCGCGACGGCCTGGGCATGTGCGCCGAGCACGACGCTCACGGACTGGCCGGCGACGACCGACGCGCTGGCGATCACCTCGTGCAGGACCGGTGCGCCGCCGAGTCTCGCCAGCTGCTTGGGACTTCCGAACCGGCGGGATTCGCCGGCGGCGAGGATCGCGGCATGCAGGGCCTGTGAACCGGTTCCGTCCATCAGTGCGTGGTTTGCCTGTTGCGCTGCAAGAAGCTAGAGTTTCCCGCAACCTGGAACGAGGTGTCCCATGGTGCGCTGCCACTGCCGCGTCTGCCGCCGTCGAGCGAGCGGGCCGCGCTGCCGTGTGAGCGGGAACGACGGAGCCAGAGATCGTGGAAGCGTGGAAAGTCCATAAGTTCGGCGGGACCAGTGTCGCCGATGCGGCTTGTATGGAGCGGGTGGCCCAGATCGTGGAGCAAGATTCCGCGACCCGCAAGGCCGTCGTGCTCTCGGCGTGCCGCGGGGTCACCGACGCGCTGCTGACGCTGATCCGGCTCGCGGAGACCGCCGATCCGGCGCTCGAGGACCGCATCGAGGAACTGCGGCTGCGGCACGTCGGCATCGCCCGGGAATTGCTCAGCGGCGAGCTGTACGACGAGTTTGTTGTCGAACTCGACCGCGACTGCCAGGACCTGGCCGGGATCCTGCAGACCGTGAAGCTGGTGCGTGCCGCCTCGACCACGATGACCGACCTGATCGCGGGCTTCGGCGAGCTCTGGTCGACGCGTATCTTCGAGCGGCTGCTGCGGAGCCGTGCGCGGGTGGACGGCAAGGTGCAGTGGCTGGATGCCCGGCAGGCGCTGTTGGTGGAGTGGGGACCGATGGGTCCCGGCATCCGCTGGGAGCAGTCCGGTGCGCGCCTGCGCGAGCTGGTGCCAGTGGACTTCGTCGGCGTGCTGGTCGTCACCGGCTACATCGCCACAGACACTCATGGCCTGCAGACGACGCTGGGTCGCAATGGCAGCGACTTCTCGGCCTCGATCTTCGGTTCGCTGCTCGAGGCGGCCGAGATCGTGATCTGGACCGACGTCAATGGCGTGCTGAGCGCGGACCCGCGGCTGGTGCCGGAGGCGCAGGTCATCGACGCGCTCTCCTACAACGAGGCGATGGAGCTCGCCTACTTCGGCGCCAAGGTGATCCACCCGCAGACGATGGCGCCGGCGGTTCAGAAGCGGATCCCGATCTGGATCCGAAACACGTTCGCGCCGGAGCTGGCCGGAACGCTGATCCACGATCGCACCGCGCCGACGCCGCTCGTCAAGGGCATCACGACCATCGACCGGATATCGCTGCTGAACCTCGAGGGCGCCGGGATGATCGGCGTGCCCGGCACCGCGCACCGGTTGTTCGGCGCGCTCCGGGAAGAGGGGATCTCGGTGATCCTGATCTCGCAGGGCAGCTCCGAACACTCGATCTGCTTCGCCGTGCCCGAGGCGCAGGCCGAGCGCGCCGAGCGCGTGGTGCGTCACGCTTTCGCGCCGGAGCTGCGCGAGGCCCAGATCCAGAGCGTCGAGGTCGACCACGACTGCAGCATCCTGGCCGTGGTCGGCGACGGGATGGCCGGGGCCCATGGCGTGGCGGCCCAGGTCTTCTCGGCACTGGCCACCGCGGCAGTCAATGTCCGGGCCATCGCGCAGGGTGCCTCCGAGCGCAACATCTCGGTGGTCATCGACGGACGCTCCAGCGCGCGGGCGCTGCGCGCGGTCCACTCGGCGTTCTACCTCTCCGCGCACACGGTCTCGATCGGGCTCGTCGGCCCGGGCCTCGTCGGCGGCGCGCTGCTCGAGCAGATCGCCTCGCAGGCCGATCGCCTGCGCCGCGAGTTGAATGTGGACCTCAGGCTGCGTGGCATCGCAGGGTCCCGCAACATGTGGCTAGAGCAGACGGCGATGGATCTCGGGCGCTGGCGCGAGCGGCTGCAGACGGCCGGCGAGGATACGGACCTCGAGCGTTTCGCCGAGCACGTGCAGGCGGCGCACCTGCCGCACGCGGTGATCGTCGACTGCAGCGCGAGCCCCGACGTCGCGGGCCGCTACGCCCACTGGCTGGCCCAGGGGATCCACGTCGTCACGCCGAACAAGAAGGCGAACAGCGCCGAATACGGCTATTACCAGCACCTGAAGCAGGCGCGGCGTCTGGCCGGTGCGCACTACCTGTACGAGGCGACCGTCGGCGCGGGGCTCCCGGTGATCCAGACGCTGCGCGACCTGCGCGAGACCGGCGACGAGATCCGCCGGATCGAGGGCATCTTCTCCGGCACGCTGGCTTACCTGTTCAACACCTGGGACGGTAGCGAGCCGTTCTCGGCCATCGTCCGCAGCGCCAAGGGGCTCGGCTACACGGAGCCCGATCCCCGCGACGACCTCTCCGGAATGGACGTCGCGCGCAAGCTGATCATCCTCGCGCGGGAGATGGGTCTCGAGCTCGAGCTCGACGACGTCGAGGTGGAGAGCCTGGTGCCCGAGGCGCTGAAGGGCTGCCAGGTGGATGAGTTCCTCGAGCGGCTCGGCGAGTTCGACCGGCCGATGCTCGAGCGGCTCGAGCAGGCCCGCGCCGCGGACGAGGTGCTGCGCTACGTCGGTTCCGTGGACGTGACGGGCCGCGCCCAGGTGGGCGTCGTCCGGCTGCCGCGCTCGCATCCGTTCGCCAACATCGCGCTGACCGACAACATCGTCCGCTTCCAGACCGCGCGCTACGACCAGAACCCGCTGATCGTCCAGGGGCCGGGCGCCGGGCCGGCCGTCACCGCGGCCGGCGTGTTC
>DATIRA010000137.1:0-3332 GCA_035470225.1 Steroidobacteraceae bacterium
CGGGAAATCTCGGAGATCTCGGTAGCGCGATTCTCCTTGGTGCCCGCCACCTGCATCAGCTGCAGGTAGTCCACGACCACGAGCCCCAGGCCCCGCTCGCGCTTCAGCCTGCGGGCACGGGCGCGGACCTCGGTCGGCGTGAGTGCACCACTGTCGTCGATGAAGATCGGCGCGCTCTTCATCTGCGCGATCGCGCTGTTGATCCGTGCCCAGTCCTCGTCGCCGAACATCCCGGTGCGCAGGTGCGACTGGTCCACGCGGCCCAGCGAGGAGATCATCCGGAATGCGAGCTGCTCGCGAGACATCTCCATCGAGAAGACGGCCGAAGGGACGCCATTGCCGATCGCCGCGTTCTCGGCGATGTTGAGCGCGAGCGTCGTCTTGCCCATCGAGGGCCGGCCGGCAACGACGACCAGGTCCCCCGGCTGCAGCCCCGCGGTCATCCGGTCGAGGTCCGAGTAGCCGGAACTGACTCCGGTCAGCTTGCCCTGCGACTGGTGGAGCATGTCGAGCCGGTCGATCGTGGCGCCGAGCACGTCCCTGAGCGCAACGAAACCCGAGCCGATCCGCCGCCCCTGCTCGGCAATCTCGAACACCCGCCTTTCGGCCTCGTCGACCAGCTCGGTCGCCGTCCGGCCTTCCGCGTCGTAGGCGCTGGCGGCGATCTCGCCGCTGACGCGAATCAGGTTCCTGAGCAGCGCGCGCTCGCGGACGATCTCGGCGTAGGCCCGGATATTGGCAGCGGTCGGCGTGTCGCGCGCCAGCGAGGCGAGGTAGGCGAGTCCGCCGGTTTCATCGGCCAGTCCCTTGGCCGCGAGGTGCTCGGCCAGCGTGACCGCGTCGCTGGGCTCGCCGCGGGCCGAGAGCTCGGCTATCGCGGCAAAAATGTGCTGGTGGTCGCGCCGGTAGAAGTCCTCCGACCGCAGGCGGTCGGCTACCGTGTCCCAGGTGCTGTTGTCGAGCAGCAGTCCGCCGAGCACGGACTGTTCCGCCTCGACCGAGTGCGGGGGTACGCGCAGCACGTCGGTCTCGGGTGCCGGACGCATCCGCTTGCGTGGCCTCGGCTCAGCCGCCTCGCGATCCATTGCCGTCACCGGTGCCGGCTTACTCCTCAGCCAGCACTGTGACGGGCAGGTCGATCTCGATGTCGCTGTGCAGGTGCAGCTTCACGTGGTGCTCACCGACGAGACGGATCGGACCAGCCGGCAGCCTGACCTCGCTGCGCTCGATCCGGATGCCTTCCCGGGTGCAGGCCTCGGCGATGTCGGCGGTGCCGATCGAGCCGAACAGCTTGCCCTCGTTACCGGCCTTGGCGGTCAGCGTGAGGCTGAAGTTCTCCAGCTGGCCGGCGCGCAGCCGCGCGCTCTCGTACTGGTCGGCGGCCTGCTACTCGAGCTCGGCACGACGCTCCTCGAACTTGGCGAGGTTCGCGGCTGTCGCGAGCGCGGCCTTGCCTTGCGGCAGCAGGAAATTCCTGCCGTAGCCCGGCTTGACCTTGACCCGGTCACCGATGTTGCCGAGATTGGCAATCTTCTGCAGGAGGATGACTTCCATCTTTAGATACCTCGGTTTCTCAATTGTCCATCATGCGCTCCGCGCCGCCGGGCGCGAGCGCAACCAGTTGTCCACGAAACCCCATCCAGCGAGTGCCGCGACAGTTACCGGCGCCACGACGATCAGCAGCACGTAAAGCACCCATAACCAGAGCCCCGACAGAGCACCTCGCGCCTTGAGCCGGTGCGCCGCCGCGAGCCCGATGATCGCCAGCGCCGCGAGGAACAGCCGCGCCAGGTCGTCCACCAGCGTCCGGTCCGTCAGCAGTGACGCTGCGATCACGACCGCCGCTGCTCCACCCAGCGCCAGCCCCAGCCGCAGCTGCTGGAATTCCGCTCCGAACGCACCGCGACGATCCGGTATCGACTGCCACCACCGCGCCAGGAACAGCGCACCCATCGCGAGCATCATCGTCAGCACCGCGACCCAGCCCCAGAGCGTGCGCGACAGCATCGCCACCAGGGTCTCGTCCTCGAGCTGCATCGGCAACCCGCGACGCTTCATCTCCTCTGCCAGGTCGCGCACGAAGGGCGACCAGAACTGCTCCGGGTCGCCGAGCGTCGCGTGCAGAAGCACGACCAGCACGACTCCGCCGAGGACGGCCACCTGGAGGCACAGCGACAGCGAGTCCGTCCGCAGCAGCAGCGCCCCGAGCAGCAGTGGCGGCCCCAGCAGCCAGGCCGAATAGACGAGGCCGACTGGCGCCGGCCGACCCATCATCCACATGGCCGCGACCAGCAGCAGCGTTCCGCCGCCGGCCACCAGCAGCGCACGTTGCACGCCGCGCATCAACAGCACAAGCGCGGGCACGGCCCCGGGCACGAAGAAGGCGAAGCTGAACCCGAACAGCGGCAACAGTCCGAGCAGGCCCGTCGTGAGTATGGCCCCCAGCGGGTTGTCGGCCAGCCAGCTTGGTATCGACCGGTTCATGGCGTCGCCCGGCTGACTCTCCGGCGCGGCACCCGCCGCGGATCAATGCTGATCCGTGTACGGAAGCAGGGCCAGGAAACGGGCGCGCTTGATTGCGGTTGCCAGCTGTCGCTGGTAATTCGAGCGCGTCCCGGTGATTCGGCTCGGGACGATCTTGCCTGTCTCGGTGATGTAGCTCTTCAGCGTACCGAGATCCTTATAGTCGATGCGTTCGATGCCTTCGGCCGTGAACTTGCAGAACTTCCGGCGGCGGAAAAAACGTGCCATGGGTCACCCGTCGTGAACTTGCGTATGTGGAGCGGTGGTCGTGCCGGCGTCAGCCTGCGGACGCCGAGTCCTCGGCGTCATCCTGCTGTGCGCTGCGCTCACCGCGACCGCCGCCTTCCTCTTCCTCGGTCTTCGCCATCGGCGAGGGCTCGGTCACTGCGCCCGGCATTGCGATCACGAGGTGACGGATCACGGCGTCGCTGAAGCGGAACGCGCCCGTCAGCTCATCGAGCGTGTCCTTGCCGCACTCGATGTTCATCAGCAGGTAATGCGCCTTGTGGATCTTGGCGATCGGGTAGGCGAGCTGCCGCCGGCCCCAATCCTCCAGCCGGTGAATCACGCCGCTACCGCCCTCGATCATGCCGCGGTAGCGCTCGATCATCGCCGGAACCTGCTCGCTCTGGTCCGGATGGACCAGGAACACGATTTCGTAGTGTCGCATCGATTCTCCTCGTGGGGTCTGGCCGCCCGTTCGAACAAAAAGCCCGGTGCGGCAAGGAGTTGACAACGCTGCCCATCCAGCTGGACAGGCAGTGAGCCGCGTATTGTAGAGGAAGGGAGGGGCTGAGGAAAAGGGGTTA
>DATIRA010000138.1:0-2611 GCA_035470225.1 Steroidobacteraceae bacterium
GCGGATCGGGCCTCGACGCGTCGTCGCCAACGGAGTCCGCGAGTTCCGCGTGCTCTGCCGCAAGGGGCGCTGCGAAAGCCAGCAGCACTGAGAGGACCAGCGCGACCTGAGATGTCGGCGGCCAACGAGGATTCATGGGCGCTTCTCCCTGTTTGAACAGGGATCAGCCTGAGCCAGCTTCAGCGACAGGTCCCGCCCGATTTGCGGGCAATTCGAACAGCTATTCGAGCGCCCGGTTCAGGCGCGGCCGACGTTCGAGTCGGTCGGAGAGTGGAAGTACTCACTCTCGGTCGAGAATTGCTCGATCAGCCGGCGCAGCTCGCCGAGTCGCCCCTCGGCCGTGCTGATGGGCATGCACTCCTCGCAGCGCGGATCGCCACAGGGTTGCCGCGAGTAGAGCCAGTACTGGATCGCTCCGGCGAGCAGCCCGTCGGCGATGTCCCAGAGATCTGCCTTGTCGTCCGTGTCAGCGATCTGGTTACCCAGGTCGATCGCTCGTCCGAAGGCGTCGTCAAAAGTGTCGGCGGGTTCCTGCATGGCCTCCCGCGTCAGGCGCGGGGAATTCGTGAAAAAGGGTGAGAATCATAGCAGAGCACGACGGGCAGAGCGCGTTTTGTATCCTAAAATATCAAGCAATAACAGATATTTATGCTTTATAGCTAGATTCCCGCTTTAGCAAGCGCATCGAGCACGGCCCGGATTGCACCGGCCAGGCTCGGGTGGCTCGCCTCCAGCCTGACCGCGGAGGACTCGAGCGTCTCGCCGTGTTCCGCGCCGCCGGAAGCCGGGAGTTCCGGCTCCTCGAGCACCCGCCGGAAATCTCCGAGGACGGTCTCCAGCATGGCCCGGTCATTGGGATCCAGTCGGTGGGCCTCGCCCAGCTGGATGTGCAGGTCGTGCAATTTTTGCTGCAGGTCGCTCACAGGTGCCTCGACAGGTGGATCGCTACCGTGATGAGTTTAGCAGGGGGCTCCAGAGGGGTCTTGCGCGAGGCGCCGACCCCGTACAATGCACGGGTCGCGCGGCCGGAGCCGCCAGAGGGAGATTCTCATGACCCGTTCCTGGACCCTGTCGGGGCTCGCCGGCCTGATTGCAGTGTCGTTGCTCGCTGCAGATGCGCGCGCCGATCGACCCGTGTTCGAAGTCACGCCGTTCGTCGGCTATCGCATGGGCGGCCAGTTCGACGTCGAGAACGAGGAGACCGGCAAGACCAAGTCGGTCGACGTGAGCGACGACATGTCCTGGGGAATCGACCTGGGGCTCTACAGGGACGACTACTCGTACTACGAGTTCCTCTACAGCGAGCAGTCGGCCGAGTTCGAGAGCAGCGAGCCGCTCGTCCGCGGCGTCGACCTGAAGACCGAGTACTACCAGATCGGCGGCACGGTGATGTTTCCCGCTGATGGTTCCCGCCACGAGTGGATCGTGCCGTACATCTCGTTGACGATCGGCGCGACGCGATTCAAGCCGGACGGGCCCTACGACTCCGAGACGAATTTCTCCGGCAGCCTGGGTGGCGGCCTGCGGATCCCGTTCAACGAGAACTTCGCGCTGAACCTGGGGCTGCGCGGCTACCTCACGTTCGTGGATTCCGACTCGGCGATCTTCTGCACCGGCAGCGGCGACCTGAACTGCCTGGTCAGGACCTCCGGCAGCACCTTCTTCCAGGGCGAGGGCACGATCGGCGTCTCGGTCACGTTCTAGCCGGTCGCGGCGCGGAGAGTACCGTCGACGTCAAAGCGGCTCGACGTACCGCTCGTCGCGCAGTTCCGGCGGTGCCCGGCTGAACAGCACCCGGAGTCGCAGCCCCAGGACCTCGGCGGGTTCGAGCTGATTGCGGCGCTGCATCAGCTCCGCGAGCAGCGCGGGACGGTCGGTGATGATGTTGTCCACGCCCCGCTCGATCATCAGCAGCATCGCCTCGGCATCGTTGACCGTCCACACGTGGACCTGCTTGCCGGCCGCGTGAGCCCGTCGTACCAGCGAGCTGCTGGCCTTCGCGGCGTTCAGGCTCAGGAAATCGGCTTCGCTGCGCAACACGTCGCCCACCGACGCGGTCACGATGTGGCCGATGCGCAGGCGCGGCTCGAGGCGGCGCACCTGCCGTAGCGCGGCGTAGTCGAGCGAGGTGATAACGGCCGAGTCGAGGAAGTCCTCGCGCCGCAACAGCTCGATCACGGCGGGCGCCAGCGACTCGTCCGGGACGTTGTACTTGAGCTCGATGTTCAGCTTCATCCGGCCACGGACGAGCTCGATGGCCTGTTCCAGCGTCGGCACGCGCTCGCCCGGGAAGCTCGGCTGGTGCCGGATGCCAACGTCGATCGTGGCCAGATCCTCGAGGTCCAGGCCCGCCAGGCGCCGGGGGTCGCCCGCCATGCGCATCAGGTCGGCGTCGTGCAGCAGCACTATTTGTCCGTCGCGGGTGTGCTGCACGTCGATCTCGGCGTAGGTCGCACCGGCTTCGATCGCCAGTCCGAGCGCGGATAGCGTGTTCTCCGGAGCCTCGGCCGAGGCCCCGCGGTGGGCCGTGATCTGCACGTCTTCCTTCAGGTCGAGCCGGCCGGCCATGAACCAGCCGACGCCGATGACCGCGGCGAGCAGCGCGAAGGCC
>DATIRA010000139.1:0-15353 GCA_035470225.1 Steroidobacteraceae bacterium
GGTGATGAACATGATCAACTTCGACACCGGGCAGCTGTTCGACTGGTTCGTCGCCGGCAGCACCGCGTTCACGCTGATCGAGCGCCTGCCTTCGACGGTCACCGGCAACACCTTCGATCCGAACGACCCGGCCTGGGTCGGGCGCGAGAAGATGTACACGCAGATCATCGACGAGGTCGAGATCGGCCCGGGCCCGCACAGCGTTGCGATCACCTACACGCGCAAGAACGGCAAGGCCAGCGTCGAGTACTTTCTCGACGGCAAGCTGATCTCGAAGGTCAAGGACATCGGCATTCCGCTCGACGTACAGCGCGAGAAGTACACCGGCATCTCGCCGTCGCTCGGGGCCGGCGAACCGCTCGTCGACAAGATCGAGTACTTCGTGATCGGGCACGGTCTGTTCAGCCTGCTCGACGCGTTCCCATACCAGCATCCTGAGGCCCCGGAGCTGGCGGTCTCGATTCCACTCGAGAACCGGCTGTTCGGCCAGGGGGCCAGCGCGACGTTCGATGATTTCCGGGTGACGACCCGAACCAAGCAGTGAGCCCGCGCGCCGGAAGCTCTCGAGTTCCCGACGCCTGACGTTGCGCTGTCAGGTGCCCCTCCTGCTGATCCGGCGGGAGGGGCACATCCGGTTCATTCCATCGCGTCAGTCGCCGCGTACGGGTCGCTTGCCCGTCACGAAACTGGCCCGGTCGAGCCCGACACGCGCCCATCGGTGCATGACAGGTTCACCGGGTGAATGTGGCTGGCCATCGCCTCTGTCCTGGCCATCAGGATCTCCACCTGCTTCTGCAAGGCTTGCACCTGCTTCTCGAGCTCGCTGATCTGGCCCTGCAACTCGGGCATGTACATACTGTTTCTCCCACCGGATATCGCTGCCAGTATCGGCCGGCTGCCGTGTGGATCAAGCACCTGACGGAGATATCATGAACCCGACAAGTCCCGGCCCTCGCCCGCAGCTGCTGGCCTGCGCCGGCCTGGCCGCCATGCTCGCCCTGCCGGCCGACGGCATCGCCGACGACGCAGCAGACCAGCGACCCGTCGTCAGGCTTGCAGCGGTGAACACGCCCTACCAGTCCGGCCTGCTGGCCTCGCTGCTGCCGGACTTCGAGAAGGCATCGGGTTACCGCGTCGAGCTCTATGGTGGCAGCGACGTCTATCGCCAGGCCGAGCTGGGCAACGCGGACATCCTGATTTCACATTACGGCAAAGCGCCGGTCGAGGAGTTCGTCACGAGCGGCAAGGGCACGTGGCCAAGGCCGGTGTTCTCGAACCAGTCCGTGCTCGTCGGGCCCGCCAGTGATCCAGCGAAGATCCGCGGGATGACGGACCCGTTCGAGGCGATGAGAAAGATCGTGGCCAGCGGCTCACACTACGTCGCTCCATCGTATCCGGTCGGGCGCTATCTCTCCGAGCTGTTGCTGGCCGGCGCCGGCGACCCGGAGCGCGGCAGCTGGTACACGGAGTCGCGCGAGCCGAAGGGACGCGCGATGCAGTTCGCCGAGCAGAAGGGCGCATACACGATCTGGGGTTCGTTTCCGTTCGAGAGGTTCCGGCGCAGGCACGGCACCAGCCTCGAGGTCATGGTCTTCGATACGCCTGTCTTCCACCGCCTGATGGCGGTGATCCGGGTCAGCCCGGAGCGGTTCACCGGCGTAAATTCCGAGGGCGCGCGAGCGCTGGAAGCCTACCTGCTCTCCCCCGCTACCCAGGCGGCGATCGCGGCGTTCCGCGAGGAAGGCATGGACAAGCAGACCTGGTGGCCGGCCGCGATCGACAACAACCCGTCCCAGCTGCTCGGCCTGGGCGGCGACGAAGACGAAGATTAGGAGACTCGCCCGCTACGCGCGACGAACGTGTCCATTCACTGCGGAGCCTGACGTATGACCGAACTCAACGGAACCGAGAGACGAGCGCTCGAAGAGGCGCTCGACGACGAGTATCGCGCCTGGGCCACCTACGATCAGGTGATTGCGGACTTCGGCCAGGTGCGGCCCTTCAGCAACATCCGCGAGGCCGAGGCACGTCACATCGAGGCACTGCAGCGGCTGTTCACCGCGTACGCACTGCCGATACCCGGCAACCCCTGGCCCGGCCGTGTCGAGCGCTATGCGAGCTTGCAGGAAGCCTGCGAGGCTGGCGTCGCCGCGGAGATCGAGAACGGTCAGCTGTACGACCGACTGCTCGCTGCGACCGATCGGGCGGACGTACTCGGCGTTTTTCGCAACCTGCAGCAGGCATCGCAGCAGCGGCACCTCGAGGCCTTCCGGCGCTGCGCCCAGCGCGGGTCCGATGCGGGAGGCCGCGCCGGAAGGGGCCGTGGCCGACGCCGAGGTGTCAGCGCAGGTCGAAGCGGTCCGCGTTCATGACCTTCGTCCAGGCCGCCACGAAATCGTCGACGAACTTCCCGCCGCTGTCGTCCTGAGCATAGACCTCCGAGTAGGCGCGCAGTATCGAGTTCGATCCAAACACGAGATCAACCCGCGTCGCGGTCCATTTCACCACGCCCGTCTTGCGATCACGGATCTCGTACAGGTTCCTGCCTGAGGGCTCCCAGCTGTAAGCCATGTCGGTCAGGTTCACGAAGAAGTCGTTCGTCAGCGCGCCGACGCGGTCGGTGAACACACCGTGCTTCGTGCCACCGTGGTTCGTGCCCAGCACGCGCATGCCGCCGACCAGCACCGTCATCTCATGTGCAGTCAGGCCCATCAGCTGTGTCCGGTCGAGCAGCAGCTCCTCTGCGCTGACGGCATAGTCCTTCTTGAGCCAGTTGCGGTACCCGTCGTGGATGGGTTCGAGCACCTCGAAAGCCTCCGCATCCGTCATCTCAGCGGTCGCGTCGCCGCGCCCGGGAGCGAACGGCACCACGACATCGAAGCCGGCGGCCCTGGCCGCCTGCTCGACGCCGACATTGCCGGCCAGCACGACCACGTCCGACACGCTGGCACCCGTCTCGCCCGCGATTCCCTCCAGCACTCGCAGCACCTTCGCCAGTCGCTCGGGTTCGTTACCAACCCAGTCCTTCTGCGGCGCCAGGCGGATCCGTGCACCGTTGGCGCCGCCGCGCATGTCCGAGCCCCTGAACGTCCGGGCGCTGTCCCAGGCCGTCGTCACCATCTCGCTGATCGTGAGGCCGCTCGAGAGAATCTTCGCCTTCACCGCCTCGACATCGTAGTCACTGCGGCCGGCGGGCACCGGGTCCTGCCAGATCAGGTCCTCCTTCGGGACCTCGGGGCCGATGTAGCGCGCCTTCGGGCCCATGTCGCGATGCGTCAGCTTGAACCAGGCGCGCGCGAAGACCTCGGAGAAGTATTCCGGATCCTTGTAGAAGCGCTCCGAGATCTTGCGGTACGCCGGGTCCATCTTCATGGCCATGTCGGCATCCGTCATGATCGGGTTGTGCCGGATCGAGGGATCCTCGACGTCGACCGGCTTGTCTTCCTCCTTGATGTCGACCGGCTCCCACTGCCAGGCCCCGGCGGGACTCTTCTTCAGCTCCCACTCGTGGTTCAGCAGCAGCTGGAAGTAGCCGTTGTCCCACTTGGTCGGGTGCGTCGTCCAGGCGCCCTCGATGCCGCTGGTGACGGAGTCGCGTCCGACGCCCCGGCGGGTCTTGTTGATCCAGCCGAAGCCCTGCTCCTCGACGCCGGCGGCCTCGGGGTCCGGGCCAAGCAATTTGGCGTCGCCGTTACCGTGGCACTTCCCGACGGTGTGACCACCGGCGGTCAGCGCAACGGTCTCCTCGTCGTTCATCGCCATGCGCGCGAAGGTCACGCGGACGTCCTGCGCCGTACGCAGCGGATCGGGCTTGCCGTTCACGCCTTCCGGGTTGACGTAGATCAGGCCCATCTGCACAGCCGCCAGCGGATTCTCCAGCGACTCCCGGTTCTCGCCCTCGTAACGGCTCGCGCCCAACCATTCCTTTTCCGCACCCCAGTAGATGTCCTTCTCGGGATACCAGATGTCCTCGCGGCCGAATGCGAAGCCGAAGGTCTTCAGCCCCATCGATTCATAGGCCACGTTTCCGGCCAGGATGATCAGGTCGGCCCAGCTCACCTTGTTGCCGTACTTCTTCTTGATCGGCCACAGCAGGCGGCGGGCCTTGTCCAGGTTGACGTTGTCGGGCCAGGAGTTGATCGGTGCAAAGCGCTGGTTGCCGGTCCCACCGCCACCGCGTCCGTCGGCGGTCCGGTACGTGCCCGCCGCATGCCAGGCCATCCTGATCATCAGGCCACCGTAGTGACCCCAGTCCGCCGGCCACCACGGCTGGCTGTCCGTCATCAGCACATGCAGGTCCTTCTTCAGCGCAGCGACGTCGAGCTTCCGGACTTCCTCTCGATAGTCGAAGCCCTTGTCCATCGGGTTGGTCTTCGAGTCGTGCTGGTGGAGGATGTCGAGGTTCAGCGCCTTGGGCCACCAGTCCATGTTCGACATGCTGGTCGATGTGGCGCCACCGTGCATCACTGGGCATTTCGCTTCACTGGACATGCGTGGCTTCCTCTCGGTCGTGTTGACGGCCGAGGCTACGTCGGGGCGCCCGGGGATTCCAACTGTTTGTCCTGATCGTAGCGATAGCCTCGCTCGATCGGTACTGAGTGAAGACCCTAGGTCTGCGGCGCAGCCGCCAGCGCGCGACCGTCCTCGCTCTGCATCAGCTCGGCGCGCAGCCCCGCGTTCTGCCGGCGCAACTCCGAAACGAGGGCCTGGAACAGCCGGTCGTCCCGCCACCTGGCGAAAGCCGGCTCGACGACGATCCGCCAGTCTTCGCGGAACCCGTTGCGAATCGCCGCGCGCAGGCCATCGAGCGTTCGCTCGCGGTCACCCTCCAGGCTCGCGATTCGAGCCGCGAGGTAGCTGCCCTCCTCGCTCCGCGGGTTGTTGTCCAGCACGACGTCGCGCAATGCCCGCAACCGTTGCAGCAGCATCTCCAGCTCGCCGCGGTTGCCGCGCTGCTCGTGAATCACCGCAAGGTTGACCGCCGGACCGAGCGTCATCGCGCTCAAGGGCAGCTCCGGCGCGTCACCCATGCGCCGCAGCGCGTCTTTGAGCGTGTCCTCGGCCGCGTCCAGCTGCCCATCGCGAAGCTGAACGACGCCGAGCCCGGACAAGGCCAGCGTCGAATCTGGATTCTCCAGCAGATGTTGCTCGATCAACGACCGTTGCATGTCCACGTCGCCCTCGGCGAGCGCCAGGTCGTAGGCGGCGAGCTGCGTCCACAGCGTGCGCGGACCCCGCCTGCGGGCCTCCTCCAGCCAGCGCTTCGCAGAGGGAAGATCACCCAGCGTAAGAAACGCCGTCGCGATGCCTCGCGCCATGTAGGTATCGCCAGGCCGGAGCTCGTGCGCGCGCGCGTAGGGCACGACCGCCCGCTGTGGCTGACCAAGATTCGACAGGTACAAGTCGCCGAGCGTCTCGAACGGGAAGGGATTCTCCGGCTCCGCCCCTGCCCACTCGAGCGCCAGCTCGCGAACCTCCTCGCCACGGCCCGCCTGCGCCAGCATGATCAGTCGTTGCTGACGGACGTAGTCAGACATCGGGTCGAGCTCGAACGCGCGATCCGCCACGACCACGGCTTCACGGTTTCGACCCAGGCGCCCCAGCGCCGCCGCCTGCTCGATCAGCGCGTAGACCAGGTTCGGATTCAGCTTGACGGCCTTCTCGAACGCTGCAAGAGCCTGCGGCACCCGCCGCTGGTCCATCAGCAGCTGGCCCTCGGACGCCCAGGCCTCGGCGAGGCTCGGATCCAGCTGCAGCGCGCGATCCACCGCCTGTTCAGCCTTCTGCACGGCCTCGGCCATCGACAGGTCCCCGTAGTTGGTCAGCCCGAGGTAGGCGTCGGCCAGGCCGCTGTAGGCCGGCGCGTAGTCCGGGTCAGCCTCGATGGCACGCTGGAAATACGCGATGGCCTCGCGGAACGACTCGGCGCTGAACTGCCTGGCCCGGTGACGGCCCAGCAGGTACAGGTCGTAAGCCTCGTAGCTGCGCGTGGCTCGGGCCGTCACCGACGAGTCGTCCGTGCCCATCAAGGGCAGCTTCAGCGCCTCGACGATCGCCCCGGCGATCTCGTCCTGGACCGCGAAGATGTCGTCCAGCGAGCGATCGTACGTCTCGGACCACAGGTGGAAGCCGTCTGTAACGTTGATCAGCTGGGCCGTGATCCGGGCCTGCTGGCCGGTCTTGCGCACGCTCCCCTCCAGCACCGTCGCAACGCCGAGCGCCGCGCCGATCTCGGAGATGTCGGCCCCCGAGCCCTTGAACTTGAACGACGAGGTCCGGGCCGCGACCTTCAGGCCGTCCACTTTCGCGAGCAGGTTGAGCAACTCCTCGGAGAGGCCATCGGAGAAGTACTCGTTGTCCGGGTCCGGGCTCATGTTGACGAACGGCAGCACGGCGATCGACTTCTCTAGCGGCTCCGACGTGGTCGCGGCGGCGGCGGGCTCCCGCTTCGAGAGCACCAGCTTGTCGAACAGCAGGAAGCCGACGGCGAGCACCAGCACGCCGATGATCAGGTAGTTGAGCCTCTGACCGGTCTGGTGCGTGATCGAATCAGACCGGTCGATCTCGCTTTCCCGCTTGAGCCCCTGCGGCGTCAGCTCGAAGACCCAGGCGAACACCAGGGCCAGCGGCCAGCCGAGCACCAGCAGCAGCAGCAGCGCCTTCATCGCCCACGGCGGCGCCTCGATAGCCTCGAGCACGATGTCGGCGACCTGCAGCAACAGCCAGGCGGCTACCGCATAGGCCACGCCGACGCGAAACACGTTGCGCCGGCGAAGTTCGCCCAGGAAGGAATTCAATTTGTCAGCAACCCTCGGGACCGCCCTCTCGCGCGGACTCACGTATACGTTAGCACCCGCACCATGGCCAGACACGGGCGCCTTGACCGGGATCCGGGTCACGGTGACCCACCATTGCAGCGATTGCTGCACTGCGGTATGAGTCTCGTTCGTCGCGATCAGTCTTGGCTGCGCCCCTGCACTGCCCCGAATACCGGAATCGACCAATGTCCAGCACGACCGCTGAGCCCCAGGCCGGGGCGCTCTCCGCCCGCGCGCTTTCGACGCCCGAGCCCTACGTCCGCCTGTTCGCGCGGCGCGTGCAGCAGGAGGGCGCGCTGGACCTCACCCAGGGCGACTACAAGAACACCGATTTCGCGCCGCACCCGGAGGTGGTCAGGGCAGCCCAGCGGATCACCCGCAACACCGTCCACAGCTACGGCCCGGCGGTCGGCCGCATGGACGTGCGCACCGAGATCGCCGAGTTCTTCAATCGGGACGGGCTGATCGACTACCCCGGCTCCGAGGTGCGCTTCCAGCCCGACGAGGTGATCTTCACGCCGGGCACGCGCGCCGGCCTCGCGCTCGTTCTCGAGGTGCTCGGCGCAGACGGCTCGGGCGTCGTCGTGCCGCGTCCGAGCTGGGAGTACGACTGGTTCATCGAGCGCGCCGGCAAGACGGTCGTCGAGCTGCCGACCACTGCGCCGGACTTCCTGCCCGACCCGCAGCAGCTCGGGCGGCTGCTGGCGCGAGGCGGCATTTCCTCGGTGATCCTGAACAATCCCCACAACCCGACCGGGCGCGTGTATCCGCGCGAGCTGATCGAGGAACTGGTGCGGGTGGCCGCGAAGCACCGCTGCTACGTGCTGTACGACTCGGTGTACCAGCGGCTCGACTACGTCGGCTGGTTCGTGAACCCGGCTTTCGCCAACCCCGAGTGGCGCGACTGGGTCGTGTCGCTGTCGGGCCTCTCGAAGATGGACATGTTCGGCGCATCGACCGGCACACGCGCCTGCTGGCTCGTCATTTCGGACCAGGTCCGCGTCGACGGCGTGCGGGCGCGCGAAGTGCTCGCCAACCTGTCGGCCTGGCTGGTCGCGACGCCCTCGACGCTCGCGCAGGACTGGGCCCTTGCGGCGCTGCAGAGCCCGCTTGCGGCGCTGCGCCGCCCCTCGCCGTACATGCGCGAGCGCCGCGACTTCATGCTGCGCGCGGCGGACGAGCTCGCCCACCTCGGCGTCGAGCGCACGGACTTCGGTGGCACGTTCTATGCGCCGCTCGCCTTCCCCGGCCTGGTCGGGGAGCCGTTCGACCGGTTGCGCAACGGCGTGCACGAGCGAGCCGTCGTGCGCAACTCGATCGATGCGTTCGAGCTGCTGCTCTCCGGCGGTGTCGGCGGCATACCGTTCGCCGCCTTCGCCGGCAGCGCCGACGGCGCGGCCCGCTACGGCACCTGGCAGCGGCTCTCGTACGGCTCGAAGGATGTCAAGGAACTCGCGGTCTTCATGGACCGCGTCAAGGCGCGGATCGAGCAGCAGGGACGACTCGGGTCGGGCGCAACGACAGCCGCGGCTCCGCCTGCCGACCAGGACTCCGTATGGGAGAGCATCTGCACCGCCGAGCGATACGAGGCGCTGGACGGCCTCGATCCGCAGACCTTCGCAGTCGCACGCCGACGCTTCCTCGAAAGCCCGCGGCACGAGTCGCTGCGACTGACGGGCACCAAGCACCCGGACTCCACCTCCCATCGCGCCGAGCAGGTCGAGCGCGCGCTCGGCGCGACGAGCGCCGCCGGAGCGGATCGCGCGCGGCTCGCGCTGGCTCACATCGAGTGGAATCCGCTGATGGACGCGCGCCTCGAGTACGAGGAGTCCGTGGCCGACCTGCTCGGACCGTGCAGCGAGGTGCTGCTCGACCTCGAGGGTCGCCAGATCAGCCCCGACTGGCTCGACGTCCCGGAGAAGGTCGTGCTCGGCATGCTGCGTCACGGGGTCCTGCCTGGCGAGGACCGGTACATCCTGTTCCGCGCTCCCAACCCGTTCATCGAACAGGACGAGGAGAAGATCATCAAGATCCTCTCTTCGGTCGCACGCGCCAACGTGCTGTTTCACCTGGCCTGCGAGCGCCTCGGCGTGGAGCCGAAGCAGAACGCGATCTACGAGATCAGCATCCCGCAGGTCAACTCGAGCGCCGAGATCGGCGCGGTGGTCAAGGCCGGCATGCTCTACCAGCAGGCCGTGGCGGAGCTATTCGAGGGTCCAGCCGAACGGGTCGATGCCTTCCTGGCCGCGCGCGTGCCGGCAGCGCGCCGCGCTGCGATGGTGGAGCGGGTGAAACGGGTACGCCTCGTCCCGTTGTGCGAGAACGTCGGCGCTCTGACGCACCTGCCCGAACTGCTGGAGAAGTTCTACGTCGCGCTCGAGCGCGGCATCGGGCAGCCCGGCATGCCGACGCCCGATACGTTCCGCACGTCCTTCGATGCGCACGAAGCGATCCTGCGCGTGTTCGTCGCGATGTCGGACACGGCGTTGCAGAGCGGCAAGATCGCGACCGACGCGGCCTATGCTCTGTCGGTAGCGAGTCGCGCAGAAACCGAGCGACGGTTGGCACCGCACGCGCAGCGTGTCGGCGAACCACCGCCGTCGGTCACCTATCTGATCGGGGCCGGCCGGGCCGGCTTCCGGGGAGGCTTCGATCCCGGCCACCCGGGCGTGGTCCGGCAATTCGCGCGGGCCGACGGCGTCACGATGCAGGGCATACGCGCGGATGCGCCCGAGGAGGCCGCGAGGCTGGCCGCGGCTTTCCGCGAGGAAGTCGCCCGTCGCGCAGGATCCGCCGGCCACGCGATGCCTCGATCCGACGCCGAGGCGATGCAGCGTCTGCTCGAGGCCGGAATCCGCGCCCACACCGGCACGCTGCTGCGCATCGCACCGTTGCTGGCGCCGTTCGGCGGACTAGTCCCGCAGACGCGGGTTCGCATCCGCTCGACGGGCTCGGTGAGCTATGGCCGCTCGATCCCGAGCTACCCATCCGAGTGGGGTGGCGGCCGCAACCTGCCCGACGATCGCGACCTGCGCGACGCCTGGCCCGAAGGCGTCACGCTGCCGCGCGCGATCGTCTACAACCTCGCCTGCACGACGCTCGGCCTGCCCGCCGTGACCAGCGACATCTCAGTGCTCGACCGCCGCGCCGCCGTGATCCTCGAGCGCCACGTGCCGGGCTATCGCGAGCTGATCGCGAGCGAGCTGCCGAACTTCATCAAGGAGGCCGCCGGCCTGGTGTTCGGTCGCAAGCTGGCCGAGAACACGGCGCGTCGCTGCCTGCGTGCGGCCGCGGCGCTATGGGTGGATGCGCGCACTCGGGAGGAACTCGTCGCGCCGACCTGCCTGTTCGCGATGCAGTACCTGCGCTACATGGCCGAGGACTCCGAGAGCTGGGACGAGACCAAGGAGCACGAGAGCCTGACGACGCGCGAGGAGGAGCTGATTCGCGAAACCTCGAGCGTGGCCTTTGCCTCGCTGTGCGCGGAGCGTCCGGGCGACCGCTGGCCCATGCTGCAGTCGCTGGTCGACGCGGAGGACGCAGCCCGCTTGCTGCTGGCGCGGGAGCTGACGCTCGAGGAAAAGCGCGAGTTCGTGGACCTGCGCATCGAGGGCTGGCTGCGGACGCTGCCGGATGCGCTGTCGCGGGAACTGCGGCCGCAGTGGGCACGGCTGCGCGAGCTCGACAAGGACGAGTTCGAGCTCGACGCGATAAGGCGCATGATCGCGCTCGAGCAACTGCGCGGCAGTCGCGGGGCCTAGCCGCCACCCCCCTTTCTGACGCGTCGCGCGATACTCAACCGCCGACCACGAAGGCGTCGACGATGACGTACGTCTCCGGACCGTACTTGATCATGCTCTGGTCGTCGCGGCGTGAGACCTCGAAGCTCCAGCCGGCGGAACCGTCGGCCTCGGCGCTGTCGGCGCCATACGGGGTGGTCCCGCGGAAGAATATTGCGCGCTTGCGGCCGTCCGGCTTCGTCACTTCCACCAGAGTCGTGCCGTCCTCGCCCCAGTTGCGCTTCACCCCGGCCGGACAGTTGGTCGTCGGCTCGGCCCCGTCGAAACCGCAGGGAACTTCGGCGGTCGCGTGGTATTCAGTGCCGGGCACGAGTGCGTCCTCACTCTCGACCGCGGGCGTTGCGGCGGCCTGCATTTCCGCGAGACCGGCGTTCGAGTCCCCGGTGGGAATCGAGACCAGCGTGATGCCATCCACGGTGGCGACCACCGCCCCGCCGAGCGCGGTTGCGGCCTCGGCGCTCGGACAACCGACGAGCATCGCGCTGTCATCGAGGTAATTCGACGTTGCCGGGCTTTCGCCCAGGCGTCTGCAGGGGTCCCCGGTTGACGGGTAGCCATCGCCGAACGGGGCGAGGCTCGAAGGGATTGCAGTCGCTTCGGAGGCCGTCACGTCACCGCCCGGCGAGGCCCCGGACGAAGTGCCCTTCGGATCCCCGCTACAGGCGACAACGGCGATTGGAAGAACGATCGCGAAAGCACCCTTGGCGAAGCAATATCCCGACATCGTCAGTCTCCTCCTCGAAACGTACCGAACGGCGTCAACTAGCAATTTTAGTCGAGGCAAGTGCCCGAGTCTTCTGATCACAATGCGTTGAGGGGGCGCCGCGGCCCGAGGTTGCCGCTGTCGGACCCGCCTGTGTAATGTTCGCGGTCGCGGATTCCCGACCGGAGATGACGATGAAACGCATGTCCCTGCTCGCGCCACTCGTGGCAGCCTGCCTGACCGCGATGCCGGCCTCGGCCGAGACGGCCGACAGGATCTGGTCGGGCGGGACCATCCTGACCATCAACGATGCGGCCCCGCGTGCCGCGGCCGTGGCGGAGAAGAACGGACGCATCGTCGCGGTGGGCAGCGAGGCCGAGGTGATGGCGCTGCGAGGCCCGGCGACGCGCGTGATCGACCTCGCGGGCAGGACGCTGCTGCCCGGATTCGTGGACGCACACGGGCACATGATGATGGGCGGGCTGCAGGCGCTGTCCGCCAACCTGCTCGCGCCACCCGACGGCAGCGTCACGGACATCGCCTCGCTGCAGGCCGTGCTGCGCAAATGGGTCGAGGAAAACGCGGCCATCGTGGAACAGTCGAAGCTGATCGTCGGGTTCGGCTACGACAACGCGACGCTCGCCGAGAAGCGCCACCCGACCCGGGACGACCTCGACGCGGTGTCGAAGGAATTTGCCATCGTGCTGGTGCACCAGTCGGGGCACATCCTGGCGGTCAATTCGCGTGCGCTCGAGGTCGCGGGTGTCAGCGCGGACACGCCCGATCCACAGGGCGGCGTAATCCGGCGTCGGCCGGGCTCGTCCGAGCCCGACGGCGTGCTCGAGGAACTGGCGGCGTTTCCGGTCCTGATCAAGCTGCTGGCGCCGATCGGCGCGGAAGGCTTCAAGGCGTTCGCGCGCGCGGGCGCCGAACTCTGGGCGCGATTCGGCTACACGACCGCGGACGAGGGACGCTCTGTTCCCGGCACGGCCCAGCTGCTCGGCCAGGTCGCCGACCAGGAAGGCTATCCGATCGACGTCGTCACTTATCCAGACGTGCTGGCCGACAAGGCCTACATCGAGCAGAACGTGAGCCTCGAGTACCGCAACCGGTTCCGTGTCGGCGGCGCGAAGCTGACGATCGACGGCTCGCCGCAGGGCTTCACGGCCTGGCGTGACCGGCCGTACTACGACCCGGTCGGCGACTACCCGAAAGGATATTCAGGCTACGCGGCTGCCACGCCCGAGCAGGTCCTCGACGCGGTGGACTGGGCATACCAGAAGAACATCCAGCTGCTCGTCCACTCCAACGGCGAGCGGGCCAGCGACCTGCTGATCGCGGCGCACACGATTGCGCAGATCAAGCACCCGGGTGACGCGCGTGAGCGGCGCCACGTGCTGATCCACGGCCAGTTCCTGCGAGAGGACCAGGTCGACGCGTTCGGCCGCCTCGGCATCCTGCCGTCGCTGTTCCCGATGCATACGTTCTACTGGGGCGACTGGCACACGGAGCACACCGTGGGGCCGGAGCTCGCGCCGAACATCTCGCCGACCGGCTGGTTCCGCGAGCGGGACCTGATCTTCACGACGCACCACGACGCGCCGGTGGCTTTCCCCGATTCGATGCGGGTGCTGTCGGCCACGGTGACACGGGTCGCCCGCGGCTCGGGCAGGATCATCGGGCCCGAACAGCGCGTCGATGTCGGCACTGCGCTCAAGGCCATGACGATCTGGCCGGCCTGGCAACACTTCGAGGAGAAGCACAAAGGCTCGCTCGAGGTCGGCAAGCTCGCGGACTTCGTGATCCTGTCCGCGGACCCGACCGCGGTCGAGCCCGGGCAACTCGCCCAGATCAAGGTCGTCGAGACGATCAAGGAGGGAACGACCGTCTTCCGGTTGGATCAGAGTACCGCTGCGTTAGCACTCGGCACACGTTCCGGCAGCAGCCTCCGGGGCCTGCTGGAGCTCGGCGCGACCTACCAGGAATTCAAGGCGCTGCCGGAGAGTCAGCAGACGGCCGAGACGCTGGCGCTGCTCGAGGCGCGCGGGCACGGCGGCCACGACTGCCCGAGCGACGTGCTGATGGTGCTGGCCGCAGCCATGGCAGGCGATGCCGCCGCGATGGCGCACTGACGAACAACGAGCCCGGCTCGCCATCGGCCGGTCTCCTTGGCAGACTCCCGCCATGCAACCGGGCAAGCGGGAGATCGCGACTGCAGCATCCGTGGCCTTGGTCACGGCCTTGTGCGCATCGCTCGCGGCACCCGCGGTGCGCGCTACCGGCGATCCCTATGGCCGGCATCACAGCACCGCCACGCATGTCACGCCGGATAACGTAAAGCGCCTCGAGCCGGCCTGGACGCATCGTAACGGCGACATGGCCGCAGCCGAGGGCCAGCCCTCGAGCGTGTCGGCCCAGGCCACGCCGATCCTGCTGCCGCCCGATGCGGGCGGCCACCTGGTCTACTGCACGCCTTTCAACCGGGTCATCGCGCTCGACCCCGCCACCGGAAGCGAGCGCTGGAGCCACGATCCACAGGTGCCGCGCACGAGCGACCGGCCCTACCGTTGCCGCGGTGTGGCGTACGCGGAGGCCCCGGGCCCGGACGCGCGCGGCGCCTGTAGACATCGCATCTTCACTGCAACCAACGATCGCAGGCTGCTCGCGCTCGACGCGCGCGACGGCCGGCCCTGCCAGGAATTCGGCACGAGTGGCACGGTCACGCTCGCCGAGCACGAGCGCGACGGACTCGAACGCGTCGGCACGAGCTCGGCGCCGATCGTGGCCAACGGTGTCGTGGTCGTGGGCTCCTCAGTGATCGACTTCGCTTTTGCCCGGGCACCGCGCGGCACCATCGCGGCATTCGACGCGGTGACGGGCGCGCCGCGCTGGAGCTTCGACCCGCTCGAGGGTGAAAGCGGCACCGGCGCTGGCAACGCCTGGGCCCCGCTCGCAGCCGATGCCGAGCGTGACCTGGTGTTCGTACCCACCGGGGCTCCGTCGCCCGACTACTACGGTGGATTGCGGCCGGGCAGTAACGGTCACGCGAACTCGGTCGTCGCGCTGCGCCTGTCGACCGGCGAGGTGGCCTGGTCGTTCCAGCTGGTTCACCACGACCTGTGGGACTACGACACGCCGGCGCAGCCCGTGCTGTTCGACTGGCACGGCGCGGACGGACGGAACATCCCCGCGCTCGCACAAGTCACGAAGCAGGGCTTCGTGTTCGTGCTCGACCGCCGCGACGGCAGCCCCGTGTTCCCGGTGGAGGAGCGCGCGGTCCCGGCCAGCAGGATTCCGGGAGAACAGGCCTGGCCGACGCAGCCGTTCCCGGTCGAGTCACTGCGGCTCCTGCCGACGCGCCTCGGCCCAGCCGACGCCTGGGGCCTGACCTTCTGGGACCGGGCGCGCTGCCGCGACGCCATCGCGGCGCTCGAGAACGAAGGCATTTTCACGCCGCTGGCCGAGGTCCCGACGATGCTGTTTCCGGGCAGTCTCGGTGGTGCCAACTGGGGCGGCGGGGCCTACGACCCCGCGAGCCAGCGACTGATCGTCAACGTCAACGCCGCGCCGTTCGTCGCGCAGCTCATGCAGGGCGTCACCGCGGTCACCGGGCAGGACCACCCGGTGGCCGGACAGAAGACGATGTTCGTCACGATGCAGGGCACGCCCTACACGCTGGCCGTCGGACCGCTGCTCTCGCCTTTCGGCATCCCGTGTACCGCACCGCCCTGGGGCCGGCTCATCGCGGTCGACCTCGGCAAGGGCAGCGTCGCGTGGCAGGTGCCGCTCGGCTCCGTGCACGAGATGGGACCTGTCCGCCTCCCCTGGCACATCGACTGGGGCACGCCGAACCTCGGCGGCGGTGTGGTCACCGACGGCGGCGTGTTCTTGATCGGCGCGACGATGGATCGGCAGCTGCGCGCGTTCGACGTACGGGACGGCCGCGAGCTCTGGAACTACGACCTGCCGGTCGACGCGACCTCGACGCCGATGAGCTACGTGCACGAAGGCCGCCAGTACATCGTGATCAAT
>DATIRA010000140.1:0-2547 GCA_035470225.1 Steroidobacteraceae bacterium
CCAGGGCGAGCCGTTCGTCGGTCGGGCAGGACAGCTGCTGAACGCGATGCTGGGCGCGGTGGGGCTCTCGCGGCAACAGGTCTACATCGCGAACATGCTGAAGTGCCGGCCGCCGCGTAACAGGGATCCGCGACCGACCGAGGCGGCCAGCTGCCGCGAGTACCTCGATCGCCAGATCGACCTGCTCGATCCGGTGCTGATCGTCGCAATCGGGCGAATCGCCGCCCAGAACCTGCTTGCGACCGACGCGGCGCTCGGCAGGTTGCGGGGACGTGTCCATGAGCTCGGGCCTGCGAAGCGGCCGGTCATCGTCACCTACCACCCCGCCTACCTGCTGCGCAGTCCGCGGGAGAAGCGCAAGGCATGGAGCGACCTGCTGTTCGCGGCCCGGGAGTTCCGCCGGCTCGAAGCGGCCCGTAACTGCCCGTGAACGCCCGCAGCGAAGCCCTCGAGCCCTGCCCGGAGAAGCTGGTGCGCTTCCGGCCGATGGTGCCCGGCGATGTGCCGGCCGTAGCGTCCATCGAGCGTGCCTCTTACGCGTTTCCGTGGAGCGAGGGGATCTTCCGCGACTGCCTGCGGGTCGGCTACCTCTGCCGCATCGCCGAACTCGGGGGCAACATCGTCGCCTATGGCGTCGCGGCGATGGGGGCAGATGAGGTGCACATCCTGAACCTGTGCGTGCGCACCGACCTGCGCGGTCGCAACGTCGGACGCCAGATGCTGATGCTGCTGCTCGAGCGTGCCCGCGAAGCCGGGATGAAAGAGGCGTTCCTGGAGGTGAGGCCTTCGAACGAGCTGGCTGTTTCGCTCTACCAGTCGGTCGGCTTCATGCAGGTCGGCCTGCGGCGTGGGTACTACCAGGCCGCGAACGGCCGCGAAGACGCGATGGTGCTGAAGCTCGACCTGGTGGCCGACGAGTGGGGCGAGCCACCCTGCTAGAATGCGCGGCCCTCCAGCGACGGACGTTCCCGAACGATGAACCTGCTGCGCGACGAAGTGGCGCGACGACGCACCTTCGCGATCATTTCGCATCCCGACGCGGGCAAGACGACGCTGACCGAGAAGCTGCTGCTGTTCGGCGGGGCCATCCAGCTGGCCGGTACGGTGAAGGGCCGCAAGGCGGCCCGTCACGCTACCTCGGACTGGATGCGGCTGGAGCAGCAACGCGGCATATCCGTGACGTCGAGCGTGATGCAGTTTCCCTACAAGGGCCGCATCGTGAACCTGCTCGACACGCCCGGTAACGAGGACTTTTCCGAGGACACGTACCGGACCCTGACCGCCGTCGACTCGGCGCTGATGGTCATCGACTGCGCGAAGGGCGTCGAGGAACGCACCATCAAGCTGATGGAGGTCTGCCGGCTGCGCGATACGCCGATCATGACCTTCATCAACAAGCTCGACCGGGAGGGGCGCGAGCCGCTGGAGCTGCTCGACGAGATCGAGAGCGTGCTGCGCATCAGCTGTGCGCCGGTGACCTGGCCGATCGGCATGGGGCGCTCGCTGGCCGGTATCTATCACCTGCTCGAGGACCGCATCTACGTCTACCAGCCGGGACAGAAGGGGCGCGCGGGACGGAACCAGACCATCGACGGCCTGGCGAGCGCGGAGGCGGCGGCGCTGCTCGGCGAAAAGGCCGAGGCACTACGCGACGAGATAGAGCTGGTACGCGGCGCCTCGCATGATTTCTCGCTGCAGCAGTACCTCGGCGGCCGGCAGACTCCCGTGTTCTTCGGCTCCGCGATCGGCAATTTCGGCGTGGCCGAGCTGCTGTCGGCCTTCGTCGAACATGCGCCGCCGCCGCGGCCGCGCAAGACGACGGTCCGAACCGTGGACGCCTGCGAGGAGAAGCTCAGCGGGTTCGTTTTCAAGATTCAGGCGAACATGGATCCCGGCCACCGCGACCGGATCGCGTTCATGCGCGTGTGTTCCGGCCGTTACAGCCGCGGCATGAAGCTGTTCCACGTGCGTCTGGGCAAGGAAACCCGCATCGCGGACGCGCTGACCTTCCTGGCCGCGGACCGGCAGCACGCGGACCAGGCCTGGGCGGGCGACATCATCGGCCTGCACAACCACGGCACGATCAACATCGGCGACACGTTCACCGAGGGTGAGCGGCTGATGTTCACCGGGATTCCCAATTTCGCCCCCGAGATGTTCCGCCGCGTCGTACTGCGCGATCCGATGCGGATGAAGGCACTGCAGAAGGGACTGGATCAACTGTGCGAGGAAGGAGCCACGCAGCTGTTCCGTCCGCTCAGGAACAACGACCTGGTGCTGGGGGCGGTCGGCCAGCTGCAGTTCGACGTGGTCGCGTTCCGCCTGCAGGACGAGTACGGGGTGCAGGCGAGCTGGGACGCGGTGAACGTATACACGGCACGCTGGGTCTACGCGCAGGACCCTCGCAAGCTCGAGGAATTCAGGGCCAAGGCCCACGACAACCTGGCGCTGGACCACTCGGGCGCACTGGTGTACCTGGCACCGACGCGGGTGAACCTGCAGCTCACCGAGGAGCGCTGGCCCGGGCTCGAGTTCCGTGAAACGCGC
>DATIRA010000141.1:0-6211 GCA_035470225.1 Steroidobacteraceae bacterium
ACGTTGTCGTGGCCGCGGAAGATGTTCGCGCCGCCACCGGCCGTGCCGATGTTGCCGAGTGCGAGCTGCAGCACGCAGTAGGCGCGGGTGTTGTTGTTGCCGATCGTGTGCTGCGTGCCGCCCATGCACCAGACGATCGTGCCGGGCTTGTTCTCGGCCATCGTCTGCGCCGCACGCCTGACGTCCTCGGGCGGGACGCCGGTGACGTCCTGCACGACCTCGGGCGTCCACTTGGCGACCTCTTTGCGGATCTCGTCCATCCCGAACACGCGCTGGCGGATGTACTCCTTGTCCTCCCAGCCGTTCTCGAAGATGTGCCAGAGCATGCCCCAGATCAGCGGCACGTCGGTGCCGGAGCGGATGCGCAGGAACTGGTCGGCGTGCGCCGCGGTGCGCGTGAAGCGCGGGTCGACCACGATCAGCTTGCCGCCGTTCTCCTTGCCGCGCAGCACGTGCTGCATGGCGACCGGGTGCGCTTCCGCGGCATTGCTGCCGATGAAGAACATCGCCTTGCAGCTGTGCATGTCGTTGTAGGAGTTGGTCATCGCGCCGTAGCCCCAGGTGTTCGCGACACCGGCGACCGTGGTGGAATGACAGATGCGGGCCTGGTGATCGACGTTGTTCGTGCCCCACATCGCCGCGAACTTGCGGTCCAGGTAGGCCTGCTCGTTCGAGAACTTGGCCGAGCCCAGCCAGTACACCGAGTCCGGGCTGTGCTGCTCGCGGATCTCGAGCAGCTTGTCGCCGATCTCGTCGATCGCCTGGTCCCAGGAGATGCGCTCCCACTTCCCGCCGGACTTCTTCATCGGGTACTTCAGGCGCTTGTCGCCGTGGCCGTGCTCGCGGACCGAGGCGCCCTTCGCGCAGTGCCCGCCGAGATTGAACGGCGAGTCGAAATCCGGCTCCTGCCCGGTCCAGACACCGTCCTGAACCTCGGCGATGATGCCGCAGCCCACGGAGCAGTGCGTGCAGACGCTGCGCTTCGTGACGATCTCGCCACCGGCCGCGTTCGCCGCAGCGGCGTCCGCGCGCTTCATCATCCGCATCGAAATGGTCGAGGCCACCGCGGCGCCGCCCGCAGCGAGGCCCGTGCGCCGGAGGAAAGCACGACGGTCGAGCGTACGCCCGAACAAGCCGCCTGCTGCGGCCGTCGCTTCAGAACCGTCGAGGTTTCGCTTCTTGACCAGCTTCATCGCCGAGTCTCCTAGATGTCGTCAATCGGATCGGGGGGCCGGTGTACCGGCTCCTCAGAAACGCGCCTTGTCGTAGTACTTCGCCACGTGCGGCGTAACCCGGTAGCCCGGACGTCGTCCGGCCTGCTCGGCACGCGGCAGCGTCTCCGCGGTAGTGGCGGCGGCCTGCGAGGCGCCGCTGGCCGCAACGAGGCCGCCTGCAGCCGCGAGACCCTTCAGGAAGCTGCGCCTGTCAGCTTTTCGGTCGCGGAGATCTTCGTTCATCGCTCTCATCCTGTTAGTCATGAGGGTTTGACAGCGCCGGCCGCCGGTGTCGATATCCGGAATGCCTGCGACTCGATGTCCATGAAACGCTCGCCAAGGTAGCCGACCGCACGGTACAGGCGTGCCGAAGTAGCCTGCTGCAGGTCGCGGAAGAAGCGCGCCATCCAGGGCTCCATGTGGCGCGCAAAGAAATTCTGCTGCTGCTCGAGCGTGGCGGGCTGCTCGGCGGTGATCAGCAGGGCCATCGTGTCGCAGAGAGCCGCCGCATGGTCCTCCGGCTCGCAGACCCCCTGCTGGCGCTCGATGCCGAGCGCCCGTAGGTCGCCGCGCAGTAATGCGAGCGGCATCTCCATCAGGAAGCCCGTCAGGTACCAGGACGCATAGGGGACGACCTCCCCGCGGCCGAGCCCGATGAAAAGCTGCTGGTATTCGTCGGCGAGCTCGCTTGGCTCGCTGCGGCTGGCCGCCAGCGCGAGCATCTGCCAGGCCGCCGAGAGCTCGCTGTCGTCGTCGGGCGCGGGAGTTATCCCGCGCAGCGCTTCGAGCAATTCGGGGTCGGGCGGCCCGGCAAGCAGGTTGCCGAGCAGGGCGTAAAGATCACCACGCCCGCGATCCTCGTCCGCGAGCGCGTTCACGGCCGAGCGGCCGGCAGTATCGGTCCGAATGCTGTCTTCCAGAGGCACTTTGCGCGATTGTTCCTCCAACCAACCGAGAATAAGGCAAGTTCCAGGCCAAGATTTTCGGCGCCAACGCCCGATACGATTCCTCTGGATCCACCATTTGACCGCACCATGCGGCCAAATAGAGACATTTTGTCCGTCCACATCGACAGAATAGCCCGCTCCTGCGTCAGTGGCCCTGGCGGGCCTCTGCGGCGAACATGTCGCGCACGCGGCAGTCCTCGCACATCTGCAGCCGCCGGCGCGCGGCATCGTCCTGGAACATCCAGTGGCCCTCGAGCTTGCGGTTGACCTTCTCCAGCATCGAGCGAGTCGTGAAGGGCTTGCCGCAGGCAACGCAGCAGACGGGCTGCTCCTCGTGCAGCACCCTCGGCTGCTCCCTGAGCTCCGCGTCGTACAGGAAGCGCGGATGCAGCCGGACCGCATCCTCCGGACAGGTTCGCTCGCAGAGCCCGCACTGCACGCAGTTCCACTCCCGGAAATTCAGTTGCGGCAGGCCGCGACCGTCCTGCAGTGCGTGAGTCGGGCAGGCCGAAACACAGCTCATGCAGAGCGTGCACGCCGCCCCGTCGACCCTGACCTCACCGAACGGCGCCCCGGCGGGTAGACCGACGCTGCGCTTGCCCGGGCTTGCCTGCGCCTGCAGGTGCTGCAGCGCCAGCCTCAGCGTGCCGCGCTTGTCGGCCGGAGGCGCGACAAAGGCCGCCGGCGTCCTGGACGGGTTCTGCGGCCGGGCCGCCAGGGCCTGCAGCGCGAGCCCCGGCTGTTCGCTATTGACCAGGCCGACGCAGCGCTCATCGAAACCCATCCCGGCGAGAATCGTCCTCGCGGTCTGCAGCTGATCCTGCAGCGCCTCGAGCACCTGTGGCGGAGTACGGTCGCAGGCGAGCAGCCAGACCGCTTCCGCGCCATAGGCGAGGCAGGCGAGCCATGCCTCCATGCCCACGGAGCCTATCTCCTCGACTTCGACCGGCAACACGTGCTCGGGCATCGACGCGGCGAGATCCGCGGCCAGTCCCGCTGCCGAGGCCCCGTCATAGAACAGCAGCACGCCTGAGTCGCCGCCGGCCGCACGGTAGTCGGACAGCATTCTGCGCAGCGCGTCGAGCAGGTCGCGCGCCATCGGAAAAGCGTAGGTCATCGCACCGCTGGGACAGGCGGTCGCGCAGACGCCGCCGCCCTGGCAGAGGTAGGGATTGACCCGCACTGTCTCGCCGGTGGAGACGATCGCCTCCGCGGGGCAGGCGTCGATGCACCGGGTGCAGCCCGCCTTGCCGTTGCGCCCGTGGGCGCAGATCTCCGGGTTGTAGTTGAAGTACTTCGGCTTCTCGAACTCGCCGCGCATTTCCGGCAGCACTTCGAGCACCTGCTCGCGCAGCGCCTCATCGGTACCCGGCGAGTAGTAGCCGAGAGGCTTCATCGCCTGCTGCAGCACCGGCGTCCGGCCGAGGTCGACCACCAGATCGAAATGCTCGACCGGCGGCGCGACCATCTGGCCCAGAGCCCGCTCACCGGCCCCTGAAACCAGCCTGACCTCGAAATTCCCGAGCGCTCCGGCGATCACCAGCCGGCCGCCGCGGACGGTCCGGATGCCCTCGACGACCTCGGCCTCGGGCGCCGACCCGTCCGACCTCGCGGCAACGACGCAGTCGATTTCACCGGCCACGCGGTGCGCGAAGTCCAGCGCTTCGCGCTCCTCGCCGATGACCAGGCAACGCCCGTGCGACACGAAGGCAACGATCCCGGCCGGCTCCGCCTCGTCAAGCTTCAAGCCGGCCAGCGCGCCGGCTCGAGCGCGCCCGTCGGGGCCCGACTCAGGCAGGTCCGCGATCTTCATCGCCCACCTGTTCGGGACCCTGGTCTGCGACGGACGACCCAAGCCCGTCACGGGCGGCCGCCGCGGCGGCCACCGATTCGTCCTTCGCAGCGGACTCGGAGTCCCGCGAGGCGGACTCCTCGAGCCGCGCGAGCGCCTCCTTCGCGGCCCGCTCGACCTGGTGCCGCATGTCCGCGGTCACAATGCCGCCCAGCGGTGCGAATTGCGTGAAGTCGTCGCAGTAGTCGTCGAGCCCGTCGCAAACGTTGAATTTCGGGCTGCGGAACAGCCGGCGCAGCGCCTGGCGCCGCAGTGACTCGTCGACCTCCGGCGACAGGAAGGCGCTGTAATCGGAGTCGTCGCCGAGTTCATCCAGGCTGGGCAGTACGGGCGCTCGCGCTTCCGCCTCGGCGCCAGGGTCCACATCAGCCCCGGGACCCGGCTCCGCGACGCCCGCTGCCGATTCCCGCTTGCGCTCAGGCGCCTCGGACTTCAGGCGCGACCAGCGCTGCAGGAAGGACTCATCGCCCGCTGCCGGGCGCGGTGGCTCTTGCTTGCTCATCAGTCAGGCTGCGCCGACCAGTCTTCCCGCTTGCGCTTGCGGCGCAGCTGCGGAACGTTGTGCTCGACGACGAATTTCTCGAGCTGCTGGTAAACCTCGGGCGGAATCGGGACCGCGAACACCCGCTCGTCTCCCTCGATTCCTGAACAGGCCTCGTTCTGGTCCGCCGTGACCAGCCTCGGGATGACCCCACCCTGCTCGTCCTCGGCACACAGCACGAACAACGACGGCTGACGGCCCGTCAGGTTGACCCAGTAGCTGTCGGCCGCGTCCCGGTACAGCTCCAGCCGCAGCCCGCCCCAAAGCAAGTGCTCTTCCTCCCCTCCGCTGTGAACAGGCACGCCGCGGGACTCCGGACCCGGAACCTGCTCGCCGGAGACCACGCCGACCGCGCGCCAGCTCGGAACGCGCCAGCCGCTGCCGGAGACGATCTTGCGTCCCAACACGACGGCGACGGGCAGACTGATTCTGGGAGCACCTGGCATTTTCTGGGCAACCTCCAGCGTGGACCGGATGGGATGCGTCTCATTCTGCACCACCTGGCAGTGGTTGGGGCAATCGGTAATGGGGTCAGTCCCCTTTGCTCGCGAAAACGGAACGGATCTTGCAGATCACCTCGACGAACGACCGGACGGGAAACTGGTCCGGGCCGAAGGAAGGGACTGAGTCATGATTCGTGAGAAGCAGGCGGAATCGGGCCCCCGGCACGCCACCCAGGATGAGCTGCCACGGTTCATGAACGTCCGGCAGGTGGCGAGCTACCTGCAGCTCAACGAGAAGAAGGTGTATTCGCTGGTCAACGAGGGCCGCATCCCGGCGACGCGGCTGACCGGAAAGTGGCTCTTCCCGCGAGAGCTGCTCGACCAGTGGCTGCTCGAGTCCAGTCACGGGGGGCTGCTCACGGATCGCCTCGTCATCGCGGGCAGTGACGACCCGCTGCTGCAACGCGTGATCTCGCTGATGACGGCCGAGCTGCAGGGATCCGCGCTGGTCAGCTACTCACCCACCGGCACGCAGCTCGGCCTGGAACTGCTCGCGCGTCGCCGCGCGGACCTCTGCGCGCTGCACTGGGGGCCTGATCGGGAGAGCCTGCAGCGTCATCCCGCGTTGCTGCGACAGTACCCCCAGCACCGTGACTGGATCCTTGTGAGGATGTGCCGCCGGGAACAGGGACTGATCATGGCCCCGGGGCTGTGGAATGCGGACACGCGCATCGACCAGCTGTTCGGATCGCAGACGCGCTGGGCGAGCCGGCAGGAGGGCGCGGGATCCCAGCGCTTCCTGCGCGAAATCGCCGCTCAGCATCACGTCGACCTCGGCGACAGACGCATCACCGCAAGGGCCTACACCGAGCGGGACGCCGCCGCCGCGATCGCGATGGGGCAGGCCGACGTTGCGCCCGGGATACGCGCGGCCGCCGGTGAATTCGGGCTGGAATTCCACGGCATAGGCTGGGAAGCACTCGATCTCGCGCTCGCTCGCGGCATCTTCTTCCGCGCGCTGTTCCGCCGGCTGATGGACCTGCTGCGCGGTGCCGAATGCCAACGGCAGGCGCAATTGCTCGGCGGCTACGATCTCGAGGAGTCGGGCACGCTGGTGTGGACGCCGTGAGGGATCATTTCAGCGTCAGCTGGTGCTCGATCGTGTGACGCAGGCCGACGCCCGGCACCTCCAGCACCATCCTGGCCTGCAGCGG
>DATIRA010000142.1:0-6136 GCA_035470225.1 Steroidobacteraceae bacterium
CACGCCCTGCGGTGCCGCCACGATCTACAAGTGGCTGGACGCCGAAGGCACGCTGCATCTCTCCAGCGAGAAGCCTCCGGCCGGCGTGCAGTACGAGAAGCTCAGCGTGGCCTCCGCACCGAGCCAGTCGGGCTCCCGAAACCAAGCCGCCCGTTCAGCACCGTCCGGCGCGTCGCCGGCCCGGGCCGCGAGCCGCTCCGAGGTGCTGGCGAACCTGAGGGTGCGGGAGTGCGTGATCGCGCTTGAGGCGCTCGAGCGCCTCACGAGCGGCGCCGAGCCCACGTCGTCCTCGGAACTGAACCGTCTCCAGCAGACGGTGGGCCGCAACTGCAGCAGCGACCCGACCCGGCGCCGTGAAGAGGAGGAGATGGCGGCACGCCTGCGGATGGCGAACGGTCCGGATTGCGCGGAGGCCCGACAGCGGCTCGCTCGAATGATGCAGCAGGGCGCCGACGTCGAGCGCGAGCAGCTACGCTCGCAGCAGCAGTTCGTGTCCGACAGCTGCACACCACCCGTGCGCTGATCCGCAGCGGCGAACTTGAATAGCGACCGGCAAGACTGGCTCGCGATCGTCAATCCCCGCTCCGGCGGGGCGCGGGGCCGACGCGCCTGGTCGCACATCGAGGTCGCTATGCGGCGCGCCGGACTGCCGCTCACGGTCGGATGGACGACGGCGCCCGGCGAGGGAGAAACACAGGCCCGGCAGGCCGTGCAGTCCGGGCACCGCCGCCTGCTGGTTGCAGGCGGCGACGGCTCGGTGCACGACGTCGTCAACGGCATCATGAACGCCGGACTCGCTGACACCAGCGAGGTAACGCTGGCCGTAGCGCCGCTCGGAACCGGTAACGACTGGGCCCGCAGCCTGGGAGTGCGCCGTAATCCCGCGGCGGTCGCGGCCTGCCTGTCCGCTGGCCGGAGCATGCTGCACGACGTCGGCCTGATAGAGTTCCCGGACTCGCCGCGAAGCGCTCGCCGCTGGTTCATCAATGTCGCAGGTTCGGGCCTGGACGCGCAGCTGGTCGCGACTCTTCCGGCGCTGGTGCCGTCCGGACTGACCTACCTGCGAGGCGCACTGCGGAATCTTGTCTCCTACCGAAGCCCGAGATTCGACGTCGAGGCCGACGGCGTGCGCATGGACGGGAGGTTGCTGGTCGCGTTCGTCGCGAACGGCCGCTATTGCGGCAATCGGATGCACGTCGCGCCGGGTGCGAGCATGGACGACGGCCTGCTCGAGCTGGTGGCGATCGGGGAACTGGGTCTCGCGCGCGTGCTCGTCAAGCTGCCGAAGCTCTACGTCGGGACCATCCTCACGGACCCCTGCGTGCGCCACTGTCGTGCTGCCTCGGTACGGATCGCCGCCGAGCCGGCGGCGCCGGTGCAGGCCGACGGCCAGCTCGTGGGGCAAACCCCGGCCGTCTTCTCGCTGCGCCGCCGTGCGCTGGGCGTCGTGATCGGCTGACGGGAGCGCGGCTCTACGGCGCCAGCGGCCCCAGCGACAGGACGTGCATCAGCTCCGCCTGGGACTGAACTTCACACTTGCTGAAGATCCGCTTCAGGTGCGTCCGGACGGTGTTCGGCGACACGTGCAGCGTCCGCGCGACCTGCTCAACGGAATGGCCCGCGAACAACTCTGAGGCCACGTCGGCCTCGGCCCGGGTGAACGAGTACAGCTGCTTGAGCAGGTCCCGCGAGACTCGCGCCGCACCGCTGCCCGGGTAGACGAACACGACGAACATCGCGCTGTCGTCGGCCGGCCTCGGAATCGGAAGCACGACGACACGGTGCGGGCGCTCGCCGCCGGGACGCTTGATCTGCGCCGAAACATTGATGACGGGCGCCTCGCCGGGCGGAGTCATGGTCTCGAGCAACGCAGCGACACGGCCATTGACGGCCTTGTCCGAGAATGCGAGACGCCCATGCCGCACGGCCAGGCCGTCGCGCGCGCGGATCAGTGCGAGCGCACAGGCGTTCGCGTCGACCACCCGTCCGTCCGCACCGAGCAGGATCACGCCGCGATTCAACTGGTCGAGCACGAACCTGAGGTGCTGCGGGAAACTTTCAGGTCCCGGCTCGGGAGGCTGGAAGGAACCGCGCGGCACCTTCCCTGGCACCACGCGGCTCCCATTGTTCGCGCGGCTCTTCTTCGGCGCACGCGCAGTCGGCGTGCGTCGACGCGGCCTGGCTCGGTCCCCCATTGACTGACGGTCGTCCCTGAATTGGCCTGTAGCCTTTTATGGTCGCAATAGACCACATTTGGAATCGGTAGAAATCACCTAAATGGGTGATATTAGGAATCGGCGATATGAGGCGACGACGACCCGGGCCGTGCCCCGGCCCCGGTCGCAGCAGACGCTAGCGAGACTCGTTCCGTCCGGTCACGCCTGACCGGACCGATTCCGGGTAGAGCTTCGCCAGGACTGCAGAGACGATTTCGCCGAGCAGTGCACCGAGTTCCGCACGCAACGCCACGGCTCGGTCGGCCTGCTCGGCAGCGGACCAGACTCGCGAAAGTCTCTGGCCGCGTGATGCGACTTCGCCGTGGACCAGTTCGCGCCAGTGCGCCGGGTATTCGCCCTCGACGAAGTCCCCTCTTCCCCGGCCGAAATGCGCGACGGCCAGGTAGCGCATCACGGCCGCGGTGACGCGATTGGTGAGGAACTCTCCGGACCAGCGGATCACGCTCGCGTCCGTGCCGCGAGACAGGTTGTAGGCCTTGGCGATGCCGCGCGCCCCCGCGAGTCCGAGCATCCCTCCAATCAGCGCGCCGGCGCCGAACGTGAGCCCTCCCGCGGCGATGTCCGCAGCCAGTCCGCCCAGCGCGCCGGACACTGCGGCACCGAGCAGGCTCGCCTTGCCTTCGTCGAGACCCTCGCTCACCGCAAACTCCGATCCCATCCGATCGAAGATCTCCTGCGCGGACCGTCCAGTGAGCCCATGCAGCCCGATCAGCTCGTCCGTGGCCCGTCGAAGGCTGCCGTCCAGCCTGGAGGCGAGCTCCGCCATCGCGCGTTCGTAGGCCGGGTCCACCCTTTCCTTGCCGGTCATGACGCTGCCGAACCAGTCGCGCGCGGTATCGCCGATTCCACGGACCGGTACGTCGACCCGATCAAACGCCGTTTCCAACAGCTGGCGGGCCAGCACTTCGATCGAGCTGCGGAACACCTGCTGGTTGCGCTCCCGCCAGGCCTTTGCCAGGCGATCGAACCCGTCCAGGCTCGCGGCTGGAAGCACGGCCCGGACGTGATCGAGCAGCACGTGCTCCTGAACCCAGCAGCGCGCAAACGCATCGAAGGCGAGCGTGCCGCTGACGCAGTCGTAGGCCGCGAGGTGTCCCGCCCAGCGCTCGACCTCAGCCCGCTCGACCCCGGCCGGTCGTGGCGGCCCGAGCTGGTTCAGCAGCACCAGCACCGGCTTGCCGATCCATCCGAGCAGGCGCATCTCCGCATCCACGTAGCCGGCCGTGGCCGGGTCCTCGCTGGCATTCACCAGATACAGCACGACGTCGGCCTCCTGCTGTACGTTCCGGATGGCCTGCTGGCTGCTGTAGAACGGCCGGTCCGTGTAGCGGTCCCAGACTTCCGACAGGAACCAGCCGAGCGCCTTCCCGCTGCGCTCGAGACGGCGCAGCAGACGCGCGCTGTCACCGAAGCCGGGTGTATCCCACAGCTCGAGGCAGTCGCGCTCGGTGGTCTCGATCAGCGTGTACCGGGTCGAGATCTCCGTGACGTGCGCCGCATCGCGGATCTCGCCCACGTCGGCCCGAAGCAAGGTCCGCGCCAGCGTCGTCTTGCCGACGTTGGTGTGCGATATCAGGCTCAGGCTGATCGTCGTCATGCACGCGGTTCGGCCGCACCGGCTCCCGCGAGGTCCAGGATCTCCGCCTCGAGCCCGTGAGCCGAAACGAACCTGCGCCACAGATCACGCCGCTGCTCGATCCGGCTCTGCAGCGAGGCGTCGCCGCCCAGGCGGGCAAGGTAAGGCGACTCGTCCACGAGTACCCGCAACCGGGCGGGTGGCTTCGCACGCGCAGCGGAATCCCGGGCAGCCGAGATGACCATGCCCTGGTTCTCTTCCTCCGGCGTCGACGCCAGGCTGAACAGCAAGGCATGCACGTCGGCCACACGGTGCGCGCCCGCATCGAGCACCGCCGCGGCATGCTCCTCGTCGCCGTAGCGCAACGCGGTCCGCAGGTCGAGCCGCATCCCCGGCTCGCCCTCGGCCGCAGCCAGACGCTCGAGCCCCGCGAGCGCGGCCGGCGACGGCTCGTAGGCGTAAGGAGTGACGCTCCACACGCCCCCACGTTTCGTTTCTCCGACCCGGGCGAACACCGCCCGTCCGTAGCTCAGCACCGAAGCCGGCGGCTGCATCATGCGACGTTGTCGCAGCAGCTCGAGCGTGTCGAGCAGCGCAAGCACGAGTCGCGGTCCGATCACGTAGAGCCCGAGGCTCAGCGCGATCAGGTGGATCCACGGCGCTGCGTCGCCCCCGCCACCGTCGGCGGTCCACCTGAGCGCGGCCACCTGCTCCGGGGTCTGCGGCAAGTCGATTCCCGACCAGCCGGACACGGGCCCGAACAGCAACCGCAGCAGCTGTCTGACACCCTCAGGACCGAGGAAGGTGCTCTCCCAGCCCGCGCGGTACTCGAGCACGATACCCCGCAGGTAGAGCCCGGCGATCAGACCCACCGCCAGCACGGCGGCTGCAAGGTGGAAGACCCGGCGCCCTGCCGTGAACAGCAACGGACTCGCCGCGGTCGCCCAATCGGCTGCGAACTCCGACAAGGCCGCGCCGAGATCGGCATGCACCTTGCGGGTACGCCGCAGCAGCGGCGCTAGCCGGCGGCGCATCAGCCCGCCTGCCCAGGAGTCCTCTCGTCCACGAGGCCCCGCACGTCCGGCCAGGCGGCGCAGCGCAAACGCGATCAGACTGAGGTAGACGAGCAGGTTCCACGCGATCACGCCGAGGAACGGGAAAGCCAGGATGTCGATCCGCTTCGAGCCGTCCAGCGCCGACAGCCCCAGGCCGCCCGCGAATGCGACGAGCAGGATCAGGACGGTCGCCCAGGCGGGCCAGAATTCCCGGGTTGCGAACGACCGCAGCACCGGGAAGCGCTGCTCGAGCAGCGGCATCAGCCGGATGGACCGCTGGCCCGTGGCCGCCAGCAGCTTGCGCTCCGCGGCAGGGTCCAGCAATGCCTCGGCGGTCGTACCGCGCTCGCGCAGCGTCTCGCGGGTCGCGCGGTCCCGGTCTGCCGCAGGCAGCACCGTCCCGGGCTGATCAGCCTCCTCGATGGACTTGACGAGCAATACTGAACGGAGGGTATCGGCACGCATGGCGTGATGATCCTACCTGATCGGCGGCCGGCCGATTGAACGAGGCTTGCGATGCGTCTGCGGCAGCGCGACCATCGAGGCCGGGCTGCCGCTGCACGGAACCCTTCCGGGAGAGCCAGCATGACCGGACTCACGACCCATCGGGGCGGTTGCCACTGCGGACGCGTGCGCTTCGAAGTCGAAGCGCCCGCCCGCCTGACGGTCCATGAGTGCAACTGTTCGATCTGCGCGATGACGGGCTACTGGCACCTGATCGTGCCGGCCAGCCGCTTCCGGCTGCTGCAAGGCCGAGAGTCGCTCGCCAGCTACGCCTTCAACACGCAGACCGCTCAGCACCTCTTCTGCCGATCCTGCGGCATCAAGTCCTTCTACGTGCCCCGCTCGAACCCGGACGGCTTCAGCATCAACGTCCGCTGCCTGGACCGCTCGACGATCGAGGCGATTCACATCGAGCCGTTCGACGGAATTCACTGGGAACGATCGGCCACGGCGCTGCGCGCGCTGTCCCGCGAGCCCTAGTCGCGCCGGCTCAATCAGCGACGCCCGCCCGCCGGTCGTCCGCCGCGCAAGCGCCCTTTACATTGGCCGACACGTGCGGGACCTCGCTGCGTCGTGCGCGAACGCGCTCCAGCAGCGCCTGCGTAGCCCGATCCCGTCCGCGCCTGCGTACGATGCCGGTCACCAGCACACCGAGCAGCAACAGCAGCAGCCCGAGCAGATACATCTTCATCGCGTTTGCTCCCTTCCCTGGCACGGCGCCGACCCCGGCGCGGCCCTCGCGGGACCGTGCTGCGGGTGCAGGC
>DATIRA010000143.1:0-1848 GCA_035470225.1 Steroidobacteraceae bacterium
CGTGTTCCGCCGCCTTTCCGAGGACCTGCGCTTCCACCGGGACGTACGGCAGAAAGTGCTGCAGGCCGCTTCCTACCCGATGGTCGTGCTCGGCGTGTGCATCGTCGCGCTGCTGTTCATTTTCAACTTCGTCGTGCCGAACCTGACGACGCTGTTCACCGACGCGACCGAGCTGCCCTGGTACACGACTGCGCTCTTGGGTGCCAGCGAGTTCATGCAGAAGTACCAGTGGCTGCTCGGTGCGGGACTGGTCGCGCTCACGGTCGCGCTCTGGCAGTCGCGCAGCCGCGCTGGCACGATCGAGGCGCGCGAACGGCTCGCCCTCGGCATGCCGCTGGTCCGCGACGCGGCGCTGACGGTCGAGCGGATCCGCTTCGCGAGCGGGCTCGGCATGATGCTCGAGTCCGGCGTGCCGGTGGACCGCGCGCTGCAGCTCGCGACCGGCAGCATCCGGCACGGGCAGCTGCGGCGCGAGACGTCGATCGCGGTGGAGAAAGTGCGCCGCGGCGAGCAGCTCTCTGCGACGCTGCGCCAGACGCGGCTGTTCCCGGATTTCTACGCGTCGCTGCTCGAGGTGGGCGAGGAGAGCGGCGAGCTCGGCAAGGTCTTCACCGAGATCGCGCGCCGCAGCCGCGACGACTTCTCCGCGTGGACGCAGCGCCTGACGACGCTGCTCGAGCCGCTGCTGATCCTGCTGATGGGCCTGATCGTCGGTGGCGTGGTCGTGGTCATGATGCTGAGCATCACCTCGGTCGCGGACATCGGGCTGTAGCGATGACGTACGCGCGCGGCTTCACGCTGGTCGAACTGCTGGTCGTGCTCGCGATCCTCGGGCTGCTGCTCGGGTTGGTCGGCCCGCTGGCCGTCGATCGCATCGACAAGGCGCGCGCGCAGGAAGAATGGCTGATGCTCGAGCGCACGGTCACCGGGCTCGCGTTCCGGGCCTTCGCCGAGGGCAAGCCAGTGAGCCTGCACGGCGAGGGCGGCGAGCTCAGCTGGAACATCGGCGACGAGCAGCGCGTGCTGCCTTTCGAGCGGCTGTTCTTCGAGCCCGCGCAGCAGCTCAGCATCAACAGCAATGGCATCGCCAGTCCCGCGAGCCTCGCGCTGCGCCAGGGCGGGCGGGAGCGCCGTCTCGAGCTCAACGGCTGGCTGGAGGACAGCCCGTGAGGCGCGAGGCCGGCTTCACGCTGATCGAGGTGCTGATCGCCGCGACGATCCTGTTCACGGTGCTGGCGGTCGCGAGCGAGACCTACCGCAACTCGCTGCTCGCCTCGGCCAAGGCCGAGACCGTCGTCGAGATGCTGACGCCGCTGCCGCTGATCACCTCGTCGATCCGCAACCAGCTGCGCACGAACCCGGTGGAACGGCTGCAGGGCGCGGCCGAGCTGCTGGGCGTCGAGTACAGTTGGCAGGCCGACACCGCGCGCTACGGCTCCCCCGCGCCTCGCTTCGACCCGGACCAGATCGAATTCACCGAGTACTCACCGCGCTACCGCCTCTACGACGTCGAACTGAAGCTGCAGCTGCGCGGCCAGCAGCGTACCTACCTTTACCAGGAGCTCGCATGGGGCCCATGGCGACCAAGGTAACGACCAGCGGCTTCACGCTGGTCGAGCTGCTGATCGCGCTTGCGATCTTCGGCATGGTCGTGGGCATCGCGAGCTACGGCTACTCGCTGTTCGCGCGCCACTGGGAGGGGCGGCTCGGCCGCTTCGACCGTGCCCAGTCCCAGTACCAGCGGCTCGACCTTGTGGTCGCGGCACTCGAGGACACGCTGCCGTACGTGGTGCGGAACGAGCGCGGCGCGCCGGGCTTCTATTTTCTCGGGCGCGAGGAGGGCCTCAC
>DATIRA010000144.1:0-4587 GCA_035470225.1 Steroidobacteraceae bacterium
GTCAGCATCGCGGGCTGGGACCGGCGCGAGGTCGAGGTGACCGGCGAGCTCGGCAAGGGCGTCGAGCGGCTGGAGTTCGAATCGTCCGGTAAGGTCACTCACGTGCGGGTCATCCTGCCGAAGAAATCCCGCAACGTCGAGAGCTCGGAGCTCGTGATCCGCGTGCCGGCCGGCAGCAGCCTCGCAGTCAACACGGTCAGTGCCGACGTTGATGTGCGCGGCGTCAAGGGCTCGCAGAGGCTGCAGACGGTGAGTGCGAACATCGATACCGAGTCGGCCGCCGAGGACGTCGAGTGCAAGACGGTCAGCGGCGACGTCGACATCCGGGGCAGCGGCGCGCCGGCGTTGCTGACGCTGACGACCGTGAGCGGCGACGCGACGGTCGAGCGCGTCGCGGGCGAGGTCAACGCCAACACGGTCAGCGGCGACTTCCGGCTGCAGCTCGGCGCGGTCAGCCGCTCCCGGTTGCGCTCCACCAGCGGCGACATGAGCATGAGCGGCCGGCTGACTGCGGATGCCAGGATCGACGTCGAGGCCATCAGCGGCGACATCCGCGTGGACTTCGACGGCCCGGTCGACGCCGAGTTCGACGTCTCGACCTTCAACGGCGACATCCGCAACTGTTTCGGGCCCAAGCCAGTGCGGACCAGCGAGTACGCGCCCGGACGGGAATTGCGCTTCCGCGAGGGCCAGGGCAGCGGTCGAGTGCGGATCAAGACGCTGAACGGAGACGTCGACGTCTGCCGCCGCTGAACCGCCGGCCTCGCGCTGGCGGCGGATTCATGGAGAATAGGGCGTTACCGGGAACGTCCCGCCTCCTTCCGTTGTCAGAAACTGAATGGCGGCACGTGGCAGGTGGCGTGCCCGGGCGGGTCCACGAGTCGGGGATTCCATGGCTTTTCTCGGGGAACTGAAGCGCCGGCGCGTCGGAAAGGTCGCGATCGCGTACGGCGCCATCGCCTGGGCCGTCACCGAGGCGTCCTCGGTCGTGTTCCCGGCCCTGCACCTGCCGGAGTGGACGATCACATTCGTGGTCGTGTTCCTGCTGGTCGGCTTCCCGATTTCAATGGTGCTGGCCTGGATATTCGATGTCGGTCCCGAGGGGATCGAGCGCACGGAGCCGTTGCGCGATACGCCGGTCTCGGACCGGTTGAAGCTGCGCGTCGCCTACGCGGTCGCGGTGCTGCTGTGCATGGCGCTGCTGGGCTACGTGCTCTACGAGCGGGGCCTGGGGCGCGCCCACGCGGTGCAGCCGCGCGACTCGATCGCGGTGCTGCCGTTCACGAACATGAGCGGCGACCCTGCGCGCGACTATTTCAGCGACGGCATGTCCGAGGAGCTGCTGAACCTGCTGGCGCGGGTGCCGGGTCTGCAGGTCGCCTCGCGTACCTCCTCGTTCGCCTACAAGGGCCGCAACCTCGATATCCGTCAGGTTGGCCGGGAGCTCGGTGTGCAGACGGTGCTCGAGGGAAGCGTGCGCCAGGCCGGCGACACGGTCCGCATCACGGCGCAGCTGGTCGACACCGAGACGGGCTTCCATCTCTGGTCGGAGACCTACGATCGGCAGCTCGCGGACATCTTCGAGGTGCAGGACGAGATCGCGCAGGCCATCGTCCAGGAGTTGCGCCTCGAGCTCGCGCCGGAGCAGCAGCAGGTGGCGCAGCGGGACAAGGCGCCGACGCAGAACGTCGAGGCCTATGAGTTCTACCTGCAGGGACGCGCGGTCTGGAAGCGCCGCGGCGAGGAGAACATCCGCCGTGCGATCGAGTTGTACCAGGCGGCGCTCGGGCGGGACCCTGCGTTCGCGAGGGCCCACGCGGCGCTCGCGTCGGCCTACGTCGTGCTGCCCGGCTACATCAAGGACAAGCAGAGCAAGGACACGGAGCAGTACTTCCGGCTCGCGGAGACTTCTGCGCGGCAGGGGCTCGCGATCGACCCGAATCTCGGCGAGGCCCATGCGGTGCTCGCCGAGATCAACGCCGAGCGCGGCGATCTGCTCGACGCGGAAGCCGGGTTTTTCTTCGCGGTCTCGCTGGAGCCGAACGAGGCCACGCCGCACCACTGGTACTCGATCCTGCTCTCCCGGGTCGGGCGGCTGGACGCGGCGCTCGCGCAGGCCCGGCTCGCCCAGGAGCTGGACCCGAGTTCGCCGATCATCGCGGCCAACCTGGCCAACGTCTATTTCGTCAAGGGCAACGACGAGCAGGCGCTGCGCTACACCCGGCTCGCCGGCGAGCTCGGACTCAGCACGAAGAGCACGGGCGTCGAAGCCGCGATAGCGATGCGTCGGGGCGAATGGGAGAAGGCCGAGCAGCTGCTGCTCGCGCAGCAGCATCTGCCGGCGGAGATCAAGACGGAGATACCGGGCTGGCTGGCGGCCGTGCGGGATCCCGCACTGCGACCGGCGATGGTCGAGGGCATGCGTGCGCTGGACCCGAACGTCGCCGAGCAGATCCAGATGGTCGACTCCTATCTGCAGCTCGATCAGGTCGACCTGGTGTTCGAGGTGCTTTTCCAGGCACTGGACCGCAATCCAGAGGCCTGGATCCAGCAGTTCGACCTGAACCTCGCCTGGAGCCCGGAAGGCGCGGCGATGCGACGCGACCCGCGCTTCGCGGAGCTGGCCGATCGCATCGGTGTGCTGGTCGACTACTGGAAGCAGTACGGTTATCCGGACGGTTGCCGCGCCGGGTCCGAGACCTCGATCGAATGCAGCTGAGCCCGGCCGAGTTCGCGGACCGGTTGCTCGAGTGGTTCGCGGTCGAGGGCCGCAAGGATCTGCCCTGGCAGCTCGAGCCGACACCTTATCGGGTTTGGGTGTCGGAGATCATGCTGCAGCAGACACAGGTCGCGACAGTCATCCCGTATTACGAGAAGTTCCTGCAGCGTTTCCCGGACGTCGGTGCGCTCGCGGCTGCAACGCTCGACGAGGTACTGCACCTGTGGTCGGGCCTCGGTTACTACGCGAGGGCGCGCAACCTGCACCGCTCCGCCCGGCTGATCGAAACCGGGTTCGGCGGCGAGTTCCCGCAATCCCTCGAGGACGTGATGCGCCTGCCGGGAGTTGGCCGTTCGACCGCTGGCGCGATCCTGGCGCTGTCGCGTGGTCAGCGTCATCCGATCCTGGACGGTAACGTCAAGCGGGTGTTGGCCCGCTGTTTCGGCGTGGAGGGCTATCCGGGCGAGGCCTCCGTCGAAAAACGGATGTGGTCGCTCTCCGAGGCCTGCACGCCAACGTCAGCCGTGGCTGAATATACGCAGGCGGTGATGGACCTCGGTGCGACCGTCTGCACCCGGGGCAAGCCGGCGTGCCTGCTCTGTCCGATCAAGGGGGGCTGCGTAGCCAGGATCCGCAACCTGCAGGACCGACTGCCCTCGCCCAGGCCGCGAAGCCAGCGACCGACGCGCAAGGCCTGGGTCGTCGTCGCATTGCGCGGCAGGCACAAGGTGTTGCTCGAGCGCCGACCGCCTTCGGGTATCTGGGGCGGGATGTGGGGATTGCCGGAGTTTCCGACCCGGGCCCACGCCGACCAGTGGTGCCGCGAGCAGCTCTCCGGCGCGACTGCAGGGCAGCCTGGCGAGCCGTTACGGCACGCTTTCAGTCATTTCGATTACGAAATGCTCCCGTTGCAGCTGAACTGCCTCGGCAAGTCGAGCGAGCTGCGTGACGACGACCGCTACCGCTGGTACGACGCCGAGAATCCGGCGCGCGTCGGCCTGCCGAAGCCGATCAGCCAGCTGATCACGCGCGCCGTCGGCGCTGATCAGCCACCACACAGGCGCGTGAGGAGCCGCTCGAGATAGTCCCGCTCCAGCGCGGCATTGGTCCTCCCACCGTGCAATCCGGCGAGCCGCAGCCGCAGCAGGTTGAGTTTCTGCACCGCTGAGCCGCGCTGCTCGGCGCCGATCGCCTGGATCAGCAGCGCCTCGGCATCGCCGATCTCGCGCCGCAGTTCGAGCTCGGGCGGAAGGTGCCCGGAATTACGGAGGACCCGGTAAGCGACCCGAAGCTCCTCCGGCACGAGCGACGCATCCTCCAGCGGCACGGGCCGGCCGGTGCCGGGCAGGTCCTCGAACTCGCCTTTCGCGATCGCTTCGCGGATCCTGCGCTCGACGAGCTCCGAGAAAATCAGCATGGCTCAACCATCCCGGCCTGTGTTTACCATAGCAGCTGCGCAGAGGCGCCGGTGCGCGACGCCGTTCGCCGGGAGGGACCATGCAAGCCACGACTGAGCAGCCAGGCCCGCGGGACATCGAGATTCCGGTCGATGGGCGCGGTCGCGCACTGCAGGGAAGCATGCTGCCACCGCGCCGCGGCGCCGGAATGGTCGTTTTCGCCCATGGCAGCGGGAGCAGCCGCTTCAGCCGTCGCAATCGTTACGTCGCCTCCCGGCTCCAGGCCCGCGGCCTTGGAACCCTGCTGATGGACCTGCTGACGGAGAGGGAAGAAGCGGAAGATGCGGTAACGGCGAGGCTGCGATTCGACATACCGATGCTCGCCTCGAGAGTCGTCGCCACACTGGACTGGCTCGGCCGGCAGCCGGCCACCAGCTCATGCAGGCTCGGGCTGTTCGGTTCGAGCACCGG
>DATIRA010000145.1:0-3794 GCA_035470225.1 Steroidobacteraceae bacterium
CCGCGCAGAGCCGCACTGCCTCCGCGGCCAGCGCCTCGTGCTCGAGCGGCGCGGGACGAACCAGGCCCAATGCCGCGCAGCGCTCGATGCGCTCCGGTTGGTCGTCGGCGATCGGTGCCGCGACACAAGGCGTGTGCTGCGCGATGGCCTGCACCAGCAGGCTGCCGCCGTTCAGCATCGCGATCCGGGACTGCGCGAGCAGCGCCATCAACTCGCCGTTCGGAATCGTCTGCAGCAGGTGCACGCCGTCCGGCACCGACCTGGGCGGCTCGAAGCGGCTTCCGAGCACGGCCAGCACCGGCATCCCGGTCTGCCGCGTGAACTCGGATGCAGCCTCGAAATACAAGCGCGCGGGGTCCGGCCGGTCGGCGAACGTCCCGCCGCCGCCGGGGCAGCAGACTGCGAACCGATCCCGACCGAGCCCGAGCCCGGCGAGCCGTTGTGCAGCCGCGTCCAGGTCAGGCGGCTCGTGCAGCACCTCGAGGAACACCACCTCGGTGTCCGACATCAGCCGGGCCTTCGCCGCCTCGGCGCGCCGCAGGTCGCCGCCGAGAAAGCGCGGCTGCGCGATCCAGTGCTGATCCAGCCACCGCATCCGTCGCAACCGGAACCCCCGGCGCCGGGCCGAGGCGCGCGAGCTTACGTAAACGACCCGGGTCCCCTGACGCTTCGCCGCGCGATACTGGACCACGCGGCCCGAGCTGTCGAAGACCGCGACGTCGGGCCGCTGCTGCCGGAGGATCTCCAGCACTGCGTCGGATTCGTGGGTGGGCGAGCGATCGACCAGCACGGTACGGAACGCCGTGCTCTGCGCATAGGAGGCATCCCGGCTCACGACGAAGCTGATCTCGCTGTCCGGCCAGCGCCGCCTGAGCGCAAGCGCCACGGCCACCGAGCGGAAGAACTCGCCTGCGCCTCCGGGCCCGGAGACCGGCAGGAACAGGAATCGCGGTCCGCTCATGGATGGATTGCCGGCTGCTACTGCGCGCTCAGCCCGTGATCTCGAACAACGGCCTGAGGTATCGCAGGCGCTCGAGGGGGTCGTCGAGCTCCAGGCAGTGCTGCTTGTGGACCATCGGCAGCGGCAGCACTTCCGCGAGCCTGGCGGAGACCCAGGCTGCCGAATCGAGCTGCCGCTCGAGCGACGCGAACGGCTCGCCCGCCTGGTCGAGCGCGTGCGCAAGCGCGGGCCCGATCTCGGCGAACTCCGGCGGCAGCGAGACCTCGGACTCGTGCGGCAGCCACTCGACGTCCGCCACGTTGAGCCCGTCCGGCTCGCGCCGCCGCTCGAGGATTCGAAAGCGCCTTTCGCCGCGGGCCTCTATTCCGAGCAGGCCGTCAGGATGCTGCGAGAAGTCCACGATGCGGGCGTAGGTCCCGGTGTCGAAAGTCAGCGCGGGGCCGCCAGCCTCCTGGCCCTCGCGGATCAGCACCACGCCGAAACCCGTGTCCTCCCGCAGGCAGCGACGCACCATGTCGAGATAGCGGGTCTCGAAGATCCGCAACGGCAGCGGCCCGCCGGGAAACAGGACCGTCTGCAGCGGAAACAGCGGGATCTGGACCTGTTCCATGCCTGCTCAGCGTCCGTGGCGGCTGCGCAGTGCCTCGAGCAGCCGCTCGTGCAGCCCGCCGAAAGAGCCGTTGCTCATCAACACCAGCTGGTCGCCGGCCTGCGCGGCGGTGGCGATCTGCTGCGCCAGTGCATCGATGTCGCGCTCGACCCGCGCCTTCGCGCCGAGCGGGCGCATCGCATCGGCCACGTCCCACTTCACTTCCGGCGACTGGTAGAGAAACACCGAATCGGCGGCGCCCAGCGCATCGACCAGAGCCGCCGTGTGCGTACCGAGCTTCATCGTATTCGAGCGCGGCTCGAGCACGGCAACGACGCGTCCGCCACGCGCCTTGCGACGCGCCGCCTCCAGCGTGTGCAGGATCGCGGTCGGATGGTGCGCGAAATCGTCGAAGACCGCGATGCCAGCCACCGTCCCGCGCAACTCGAGCCGTCGCCGCACGCCGCCGAATTTCCCGAGCGCTTCCAGCGCCGCCTGTTCCGCCACGCCGGCATGGCGGGCGGCGACGAAGGCGGCGAGCGCATTCTCGGCGTTGTGCCGCCCGAACATGCCCCAGGACACCGATCCCACCAGTCGCTCGCCCTGCAGCAGATCGAAGTCCGAGTAACCGCTCTCCGGCTCCGCCGCGACGCGCCAGTCGCAGCGCACGCCGTCCCGCGCCGTGAAACGCTCGACGGGCGTCCAGCAGCCCATGTCCAGCACCTGGTCCAGGTTCTGGTCCGCAGCGTTGACCACCAGCCGGCCGTTGCGCGGCACGGTGCGCAGCAGGAAATGGAACTGCTTCTGTATCGAGGCCACGTCGGGATAGATGTCCGCGTGGTCGTGCTCGAGGTTGTTCAGGATCGCCGTGCGCGGCCGGTAGTGGACGAACTTGGCACGCTTGTCGAAGAAGGCAGTGTCGTACTCGTCCGCCTCGACCACGAAGTGGTCGCCCTGACCGAGCCGGGCACTGGTATCGAAGTCCTGCGCCACGCCACCGACCAGGAATCCCGGAGCGAACCCGGCGTGCTCGAGGATGAAGGCCAGCATGCTCGAGGTGGTCGTCTTGCCGTGCGTGCCCGCGACGCCGAGCACCCAGCGTCCCTGCAGCACGTTCTGCGCCAGCCATTCCGGTCCTGAGACATAGCGGCGACCGATGTCGAGCAGCGCCTCGATCAGCGCGTTGCCGCGGCTCATCACGTTGCCGACCACGAACACGTCCGGCGCGAGCTTCAGCTGGTCCGGCTCATAACCTTCGATCAGGTCGATGCCGAGCGCCTCGAGCTGCGTGCTCATCGGAGGATACACGTTGCGGTCGGAGCCGGTGACCCGATGGCCGGCCGCGCGGGCCAGCGCGGCGATGCCACCCATGAACGTTCCGGCGATGCCGATGATGTGCAGGTGCATGCTCAGCCCACCGATCCGCGCAGCATGCTGATCAGCACGTCCACGGCCAGGAAATAGGTCAACGCGATCGCCACTCCTGTGAACATGCTCGTATCCGTCGCGAGCTTGATGATCCGCCCGGTCACTGCGGCGAAAACGACCACCATCGCGAGCGCGATCAGCTGGGCCGCGGTCGAGTCGGGCTGCGTGGCGGCCCCGGTCACCAGCAGCTGGGCCGGCAGGTACACCGCGAGGCCGAGCAGCGCACCGGTCCCGTAGACCGCCGCGATGGTCTGCTGGAAGCGCTCCGGGTGGCCGAACACGCGCAGCACGAACCAGATCCAGCCCCCGAGCAGCAGCGGATCGACCACGACGAAGAAGAGCCACGTAAAGGCGGATTCGTCCAGGAATGTCAGCTGCAGCGTCGATACGGTCATGTAGGCTGCGAGCGTCAGCAGGACCAGCAGGTTCGACGGCGGCAGGTCCTGGGGACCCTGGCGCCAGAGTACGATATCGATGAAGACCTTGAGGAACTGCTGCACTGTGCTCACGGCCGGGCCGGCGCAGCAGCGGATTCTACACGCAGGCAGGCAGATCATGCGGGAAGCGAGACTCGTCACGACACAAGCGGAACTGGAGGCAGCCGTGTTCCGGATGCAGGGCGCGTCCCGCCTCGCGCTCGACACCGAGTTCATGCGGGAGCGGACCTACTACGCGCAGCTGTGCCTGGTGCAGCTCGCCAGCGATACGGACAGCTACCTCGTGGACCCGCTGGCCGGAATCGAGCTCGGCACGCTGTACGAGCTGCTCGCCGACCGTGACAAGCTCAAGATCCTGCACGCCGCCCGGCAGGACCTC
>DATIRA010000146.1:0-1549 GCA_035470225.1 Steroidobacteraceae bacterium
CCCGCGAAGCCGAGGATGCCGGAGCCCGGGCCGTAGAGCAGGTCGAAGATCTCGCCGGTGTCGTCGAAGACGATGGCCGAGAGGCCGTCCGGCGCCGGCGCGTTCAGGTACGGCGCGAAGTTCGTGATGTCCACGTTCACCGGCAGCGAACCTGCGTTCGCGTAGCTCATCGTCGCCGTGGGAATGGCGCCCCAGACGTCGAAGGCCTGCTGCACCAGCGCAACCGCGTTGGCGTTGGTCAGCGGGCCGAGATCTCCCTGGTCCGGGTTGAACGGGATGTTCGCGCCGCCCGCGGCCCAGAGGTAGGGTTGGCCGCTCGCGCAGTTGGCGAGCGGTCCGCCGGCGAAGGCCGGCCCGGCCGCGACCAGCGATGCGAGCGCGGCGAGAAAAGCGATTCGTCCACTTGGCTTTGTCATGGCTGCCACTCCCTTATTGGCCAAGCAGCGCGCGGATCTTGGCGCTCAGCTCGGAATATGGAACCGGGCCACTGCCGTCGAGGCCCAGGCCGACGTTGTTGAACTCGTTGACCGCGAAGTCCTGCCGTTCCATCTCGACGATCCGGAAGGCACCCTGGCCGAGCCCGACCGTGACCGAGAGGCCTGCCGCGCTCTCGGCCGTCGTGAACAGCAGGTAGTCGCTGCCCATCTCGAGCTTCGGCACGTCGCGGAACGCGTCGAGCTTGACCATGTCGCCCGTCGCTACCGCGCTCTTGATCGAGCCGACCATGCGCAGCACGATCTCGGCCTTCTCGCCCTTCACCAGCGTGGGCTGGCCCTTGACCATCTCCTCGACGGCGAGGCGGTAGGTGACGGCGGGCAGCTGGCCGCCGCCGGCCTCGACCGTACCCTGCTCGACGTCGATCACGGTGCCGCGGAAGATCTTCCCGGCCCGCGCGGTGAGCTCCCCGAGGTCCATCTGGAGCATCGTGGTCGCCTGGACCTGTGCTGTCAGGAACAGCAGGGTCGCAGCGAACAGCAGTTGACACTTCCCCTTCCAGTTCATGGTTCTCTCCTTTGTGGCTGCGTCGCGAACTCGATCTTGATGAGCTTGGATTGCACGGGGCGCAGGGCGCCCGCGGGCGCATCGCGCCCGTCCTGCGGCGGGAATGAATGCAGCGACGGCGAAGCCGTCTGCCTTGCCCCTTCCAAGGGCTCCCTCCCCTACGGCCGTTTGGCTCTTGTGGTTTGCTTTACATTTGACATATACGCCGCTAGCGTCGATCGCGCCAGTGGGTCGCGTGGCAGGAAAGACCAATTCGACATAACCTAGGCGGCGAGCCTGCCGCCGCGGCACGATGCGCCGTGGGCTGGCAGCCGCGCTGGCAATGATCGTCGGGACGACGGGGGACATCGCATGCACCTCGATCTGGACCAGGCCAGGACCTTCGTCAGCGACCTCGACCTGCCCGCGCCGCGTTTCGGCGCGACGGGACTCGCGCTCGCGCCACCGGTGGATTTCGACGCCGCTCGCGACCAGGCCATGGTGGTGGGTTCCGAGGTCGTGTCCTTCGTGCAGGGCATCACGGCCGAGCAGCGCAGCGACATCGTCA
>DATIRA010000147.1:0-1791 GCA_035470225.1 Steroidobacteraceae bacterium
TCCGCTCGGCGCGCTCAGCGTCGTGGCGATGCTGCTGCTGCTGCTGGTGCAGGCGTCGACGGGACTTTTCGCCAACGACGAGATCGCGAATGCGGGACCGCTGTATGGCTGGGTCGGGCAGGACACCAGCAACCGCCTGACCGGCTGGCATGGGGCCAATTCCGAGCTGCTGCTCGCGATGTTCACGCTGCACATCGCCGCCGTCGGCTGGTACGCGCTCGGGCGGCGGCAGGGCCTGTTGCGCGCGATGCTGACCGGCCGCAAGCCGGCCGCCCTCGTACCGGCAGAGGAATCGATCAGCAACTCCCGGTCGTGGCTCGCGGTGCTGATCGTGCTCGGCCTGTCCGCCGCGCTCGCGCTGGCGATATGGACCGCGCCGGAGGCTTCGATCGCGTTGTTCTGAGTCAGTCGGCCTTGTACTTGTCGTGACAGGCTTTGCAGGCGTTCGCCATGTCGAAGAACGCCTGCTTGCTCGCCGCCTCGTCGCCGCCGCCGGCGACCTTCGAGAGCGCGGCGCTGCGGTCGATGAGATCCTTGAGCTTGGCATCGAAGTCGCCCCGGTTTTGCCACATCGCAGGCTTGAGCTTGGTGCCCTCGACATTGCGCGACTCCTCCGGATAGCCCTCGGGCAACATCGGCGTCAGAAAAGCGACGGCCTGCGCCCGGCGCGCGAACTCGGCCGCATCAAAGGCAGTCTTGCCTTGGGCCATCGCGCCCATCGGGCCGACGTTCCAGGCGATCACCTGGTAAAGGGACTTGCGGTACTTGAGCGCCTGTTCGCCCTTCGTCGGCTGGCTCTGGGCAGAGGCTGTCGCGGCGAGGCCGCTCGAAACGAGCAAAATCAGTGCGAGACGGGACAGGTGATCGGCGTAGGACATCGCGGCGCGCTCCTCAAGCTGACGGGTTCTCCGGGACCGGAACGGTACCCGACTCCGCTGCAGACTGCCATCAGCGGCGGTCGAGGCCCTGCTGTGCCCTGGATTCGATTGCAGCGCGGTTGCGCTTGAGGATGGCCCAGACCTCGCTCTCTGAAGGGCGGTTCGCGAGCCGCGCGATCAGGCTCGCCAGCGCCGGCCATTCCCGCCCCCAGCTCAGGAAGCGGACCGCATCGGAAACGACAGTCTGGTCCGCCTCCGGACTCCGACCCGCCTGGGGCCGTTGCGCCGGCCGCTCCTTTGCCACCGGCTTGTGTGCGGGCTTCGTGGCGCGGTCGGTCCCGGGTCTGGCCGAGGGGGCGGCCGGCGCGGCTTTCGCTGGTTTCACAGAAACCGGTTTCACGGCCACCGGATCCTCCGGCAAGGCGTCGCTGGTCAAGGCCGCGGCCCGAGGCTGCTGCCCGGGCGGCCTGGGTACGGCCAGCGGAACGAAGCGCTCGATGTTCTCGGTCCCGAGCAGATTCGCCAGGAATGCCATCAGTTCCAGCGACTCGGCGAAGCCGTCGTCATGCTTCGCCTGGCGCTCGGCCAGCTGCGTGCGCAGCTCCTCGAGCCGCGCACGGGCCAGCTCGACGACCCATCGGGTCGGTCGTTGGTGCTTTGGCCAGTCCTGGACCTTCGCATAAGCCTCGGCATCGAGCTCGAGGTAGCGGGCATGCAGATCGACGCTCTGCAGCCAGCGATCGAGCAGGTCGGCCACGCGCTTGTCCGCTGCGCCCATCGCGGGTCTCCGGGATCCTTCGAGTCACAGTCTATTACGACCGGCGCTGCCATTTGCGTCGCGCGCAGCCGGATGCGTCAGCCTGAGAACTGCATCGCTTTCCTGGACCGGGGGGACCGAAGCTCGAGCCGCAAA
>DATIRA010000148.1:0-5036 GCA_035470225.1 Steroidobacteraceae bacterium
GGCGTGCGTGGTCATGATGTCGTCAACTGGCGGCGAGGCTGGGAAGGATAGCGCAGCGATCCGCGGTGCTCACCGCGAATCCGTACGCGCTGGCTGAGGAGAGGGGGACAACGGGCGGGCCCGCGACGCAGGCGGCCACCCGGACACCTGTCCGGCAAACGCCGTGAATCCTTCCCTGGAGGCTCCGGCTCGGCATCCCTGCCTCGCACGGTTGCCGGACAGATGTCCGGGCAGCCGCCTCAGCGCGTCGCAAGGCCCGTCACGGCCAGTGGTCGTTCCGAAACCACGGACGGCGAACGGTCGCGACGACATCCTTTCCGGGGCCTGCGGCGAAGCCGTCGCGCGACAGGACGTCGCGCGCGGAGCCTCCAGGGATGGATTCACGGCGTCTTCGCGGCGGGCCCCGGAAAGGATGTCGTGAGCGACCGGCCAAAGTGTCTGGTCGCAATGAAGGACATGCTTCGGTGCTGGAGGCTTTACCGCGACGTCCGGACGTAACTGACGATCCGGTGTGCCGCCTCGACGCAGTCCTCGACGCTCGCGACCAGCGAGATCCGCACGCGGCCGCGCCCCGGGTTACCGGCCGCGGTCTCGCGGGCGAGATAGGAACCCGGCAGCACCGTCACGTGCTGCTGCTCGTAGAGTCCGCGTGAGAAGCGCTCGTCGTCGCCGACCTCGGGCCACAGGTAGAACGCGCCAGCCGGCTTCTCGACCGGGAGGACCGAGCCGAGTATCGGCAGGACCCGCTCGAATTTCTCGCGGTACAGCCGCCGGTTCTCGATCACATGGGCCTCGTCCTGCCAGGCGGGCACGCTCGCCCGCTGCACGTGCACCGGCATCGCGCAGCCGTGGTAGGTGCGGTAGAGGCGGAACTGCTGGATCAGCGCGGCGTCCCCGGCTACGAAGCCCGAGCGCAGACCGGGGACGCTCGAGCGCTTCGAGAGACTGTGGAACACCACGCAGCGCTGGTACTGACCGCGCCCGGCGGCGGCGGCCGCCTCTAGCAGGCCCGGTGGCGGCCGGTTCTCGTCGGGGTAGATCTCCGAGTAGCACTCGTCGGCGAGCACGACGAAGTCGTAGCGTTCGGCGAGTGCGAGCGCGCGTCGCAGGTAGTCCCGCGGCATCACCGCGCCGGTCGGGTTGCCGGGGCTGCACAGGATCAGCAGCTGGCAGTCGTTCCAGGTCGCGGAGTCCACTGCATCGAGGTCGGGCAGGTAGCCGTTGCCGGGCCAGCCGTCGAGGAATACGGGTTCGGCGCCGGCCAGCAGCGTGGCGCCCTCGTAGATCTGGTAGAACGGATTCGGCATCAGCACCCGGGGCCTCGGTCGGGTCGGGTCCACGACCGCCTGCACGAAGGCGAAGATCCCCTCGCGGGTGCCGTTCAGCGGCAGCACCATCGTGCCGGCGTCCAGCGATTGCGGCGGCAGGTCGAAACGTCGCGCGAGCCAGTCGGCGATCGCGCCGCGCAGCTCCGGCAGCCCGGCGGTGAGCGGATAACTGCCGAGCCCCTCGAGCGCTGCGGCGAGCGCAGCCGCAATGAATGCCGGCGGCGCGTGCCGCGGCTCGCCGATAGAGAGCGGAATGTGCGAAAGCTCGCCCGGTGGCTTTGCGCCGGCCAGCAGGTTGCGCAGGCGCTCGAACGGGTAAGGCTGCAGGCGCCCGAGCAGCGGATTCATGCGCTCAGGATCGAGCGTGACCCGCGGCGCCGGGCTCGCGACGGTCCAGCGCGTCGACGAGCCTCTCCTGCAGGCGGAGCCGCGCGGTCTCGGTCAACGGCTGGCCGTACTCGTCCGAGACGAAGAACACGTCCTCGGCGCGCTCGCCGACCGTGACGATCTTCGCGGCGTTCACGTCGATCCCTTCGGCCAGGAATACCTTGCCGATCTCGCTGAGCAGCCCGGGCCGGTCGCCGGCGATGATCTCGAGGATCGTGCGCTGCTGTAGCGGATCGTCGGAGTAGGCGATCTGGGTCGGCGTCGTGAACATCCGCACCTGGCGGGGCACGCGCCGGTTCACGACCGGGAAGCTCACCTCGGAGGAATCCAGCACGCTCGAGAGGCCGTGCTCGATGTCTCGCGCCCGCTCGCTGTCCGCGATCGGCGTGCCGGTATCTTCGAGCACGAGGTAGGTGTCGAGGCTCAGGCCGCCTTCGAGTGGCGTGATGCGGGCGTCGAGGATGTTCAGCCCCATCTGGTCGAGCAGTGCGGTCGTGCGCGCGAAATTGTCCTTCTTGTGCGGCATCAGCGTCAGCACGGCGTTGCCGCCGCGCTCCGGCGTGTCGCGCACCGCGACCAGCGGCGAGGGGTCTGCCGGGTCCCGCCCGGCGACCAGGCACGTGTGCCAGGCGACCTCGGCGGGCGTGTGCCTGAGGAAATAGTTCGAGTTGCAGCGCGACCACACGGCCTCGATCCGCTCGGGAGGCAGGCCCCTGCGCTCGAGCAGCTCGATCGCCTCGGCGCGGGTCTCGGCGACCAGTTCGTCCTGGTCGATCGGCGACTCGAGCCCACGGCGCAGCGCGCGCCGCGTGCGCTCGTAGAAGTCCTGGAACAGCGAGGCCTTCCACGAGTTCCAGAGCTTCGGGTTCGTGCCGCGCACGTCGGCGACCGTGAGCAGATACAGGTAATCGAGGTGCGTCTGGTCGCCAACGGTCCGGGCGAACTCGCGGATGACCTCGGGGTCGGAGATATCCTTCTTCTGCGCCGTGACCGACAGCAGCAGGTGGTTACGCACCAGCCAGGCCACCAGCCGGGCGTCGTAACGCGAGAGCCCCTGCTCGAGGCAGAAGGCTTCCGCGTCCACCGCGCCGAGCTCGGAATGATCGCCGCCGCGGCCCTTGGCGATATCGTGGAACAGAGCGGCCAGGTAGACGATCTCCGGCTTCGGCACCTTCTGCATCAGCCGCGACATCGCCGGCAGCTCGCTGGCGAAGCGCTCGAGCATCAGGCGGCGGAGGTTCCGGACCACGAACAGCGTGTGGGCGTCCACGGTGTAGGAGTGGAACAGGTCGTACTGCATGCGGCCGACGATCCGTCCGAAGGCCGGTATGTAGCGGCCCAGCACGCCGTAGAGATTCATCCGGCGCAGCTCGTGCGTGAGTCCGCGCGGTGCCTGCAGGAACTCGAGGAACAGCCGGTGGTTGCGCGGGTTCTGGCGGAATTCCTCGTCGATCAGCCACAGGTGCCGCCCGAGCAGGCGCACCGTGTCGGCCCGCACGCCGCGGATCTCGGCGTGATCCTGCATCAGCCGGAAAAGCTCCAGCATCGCGGTCGGATTGCGGACGAACACGTCCTCGGACGTCACCTCCAGGTAGTCGTTGCGCACCTGGAAGCGCGGGTTGAGCGGCACGACCTCGGCTGCGCCCTCGGTCAGGATCGCCTCGCGGAACAGCTGCAGCAGCATCTCGTTCAGCAGGCTCACGTCCATGACGGTCCGGTAGTAGCGCTGCATCAACTGCTCGACCGCCAGCGTGTAGGTCGCGTCCTCGTAGCCGAACATCCGGGCGATGCGGATCTGGTAGTCGAACAGCAGGCGGTCCTCGCGGCGGGCCGTGATCATGTGCAGCGCGAAGCGGACCCGCCACAGGAAGTCCTGGGCCTGGCGCAGCTTGCGCAGCTCGCCGCGCGTCAGGAAGCCGTGTTCGACCAGCTCGTCGAATGTCTCCGCGCCGAAGTGCCGCTTGGCCACCCAGCCGATCGTCTGGATGTCGCGCAGCCCGCCCGGACTCGCCTTGACGTTCGGCTCCAGGTTGTAAGCCGTGTCGTGGTAACGGTGATGCCGCGTCGCCTGCTCCGCGAGCTTGGCCTCGAAGAACTCCCTGGAAGACCAGATCCGGTCCGGGCCGAGCGCCCGGCGCATCGACTGGAACAGGTGCTCGGGACCGCACAGCAGGCGCGCCTCGATCAGCGTGGTCGCGACGCTGACGTCGGCCGCGCATTCGCGCTGGCAGTCGTCGATTGTGCGGACGCTGTGGCCGACCTCGAGCCCGATGTCCCACATGAAGGCCAGGAAGGCCTCGATGCCGCTGTGGCCGTCCGCCGACTCGCTTTTCGGCAGCAGGATCAGCACGTCGATGTCCGAGCACGGATGCAGCTCGCCCCGGCCGTAACCGCCGACCGCGATCAGGTCGACGTCCTTCTCGTGCGGCCCGGCGTGCAGCGACCATGCCTTGCGCAGCACCACGTCCACCATACGGGCGCGATCGTGCACCAGCGACTCGATCGGTTCCTCTTCGACGAAGCGGCGCTCCAGGTCCGCGCTGCCCTCGGCCAGCGCGTGACGGAAGCTCGCGATCCGGTCGTCGCCGGCATCGAGCAGCTCGGGCAGTCCGGCGAGGAATCCCCAGGGCGGCAGCGTCACCCGGCTCAAGGGCGCCTCGTAGTCCCCGGCAGGCGTGGCGGACATCGTGGTCAGGGCGGGGGTTGTTCGTCGGCGCCGAGCGTGAGCACCTCGGCCCCATCGGTGGTAACGAGGATCGTGTGCTCCCACTGTGCGGACAGCGAGTGATCACGCGTGATCACGGTCCAGCCGTCCGGCAGCAGCTTCACCTCGCGCCGCCCGGCGTTCACCATCGGCTCGATCGTGAACGTCATGCCAGGCACGAGCTCGAGCCCGGTGCCCGGTTCGCCGAAGTGCAGCACCTGCGGGTCCTCGTGGAAGCCACGCCCGATGCCGTGTCCGCAGTACTCGCGCACGACGGAGTAGTGGTTGCCCTCGACGAAAGTCTGTATCGCGTGCCCGATGTCGCCGAGCCGGGCGCCGGGTTTCACGATCCGGATGCCACGCCACATCGCCTGGTAGGTCACGTCGATCAGGCGACGCACGTGGGGCTGAATCCGCCCGACCGGGTACATGCGGCTGGTATCGCCGTGAAACCCGTCCTTGATCACGGTCACGTCGACGTTGACGATGTCGCCCTGGCGCAGCTTGCGGTCGCCCGGGATACCGTGGCAGACGACGTGGTTGACCGACGTGCAGATGGACTTCGGGTAGCCCCTGTACCCGAGCGGGGCGGGTACGGCCTTCTGCACGGCCACGAT
>DATIRA010000149.1:0-3521 GCA_035470225.1 Steroidobacteraceae bacterium
AGACGTCCGCGAGCGTGACAGCGGATCCGAACGAGTGCAGGCCGTCGGCGGAGTGGCGTCCGATCCATGCTTCCAGCGCGGCAAAGCCCTCGCCGATCCAGTGTCGGTACCAGTGCGCGACCGCCTGCTCGTCCTGGCCGAGCGGCCCCTTCAGGTAGGCGAGCACCCGCAGGTTGTTGAGCGGATGGATGTCGCAGGCGACGGCGAGCGCCATCGCGCGCACGGTCGCGCGATCCCGCGCACCGCCCGGCAGCAGCGGTGGCTCGGGATGAGTCTCCTCGAGGTACTCGCAGATCGCCAGAGACTGCGAGAGCACGTAGCCGTCGTCCTCGAGCGCAGGTATGAGTCCCTGCGGATTGAGCTCCAGGTAGTCGCCATGCCGCTGCTCGCCGCCGTCGCGCAGCAGGTGCTTCGGCACCGTCTGGTAGCCGAGTCCCTTGAAGTTCAGTGCGATCCGCACCCGGTACGCAGCCGAGCTTCGCCAGTAGGAGTAGAGCCTGAGCGTCACGCGGCGAGCCTCCCGGGTCCGGCGGTCAGACGATCGTGGTGCGCAGCGTCTCGAGGCGGTCGATGCCGCCGACGAGACTGTCGCCCGGCCTGACCGGGCCCACCCCGGCCGGGGTACCGGTGAAGATCAGGTCGCCGGCCTGCAGCTCGAACAGCGTCGAGAGCTCGGCGATGATCTCCGGCACGCTCCAGATCAGCTCCGAGAGGTCGGCCTTCTGCCGAGCCTCGCCGTTGACCTCCAGCCAGATGGCGCCGCGCTCGAAGTGCCCGACTTCCCGCGCCGGGGAAATCGCGCCGATCGGGGCCGAGTGATCGAAGCCCTTCGAGACGTCCCAGGGCTGGCTATTCTGCCGGGCAAGGTGCTGCAGGTCGCGCCGCGTCAGGTCGTTGCCGACGGCGTAGCCGAACACGTGCTCCAGCGCGCTCGCTGGACCGATGTCGCGCCCGCCTCGTCCGATCGCCACGACCAGCTCTATCTCGTGCTGCAGGTCCTGCGTGCGCGGCGGGTATGGAACCGCCGCGCCGTTCGCCACGACCGCGTCGGCGGGCTTGCTGAAGAAGAACGGCGGCTCGCGTTCGGGGTCCATGCCCATTTCACGGGCGTGCGCCGCATAGTTGCGGCCGACGCAGTAGATGCGATGCACCGGGAAATGCGAGTCGGTCCCGACCACCTCGACAGAGGGAAGCTCGGGTCGGTGGATCACGAATTTCATCGTTGATTTCCTCGAGGGTTCACTGGCCCGCGGCCGACTCCAGGGCCGGCAGGAAGACTTCCTGGACCAGGATCGGCGCGTCCACGAGCCGGTACACCGCACGACGTGCCCAGATGGGGCCTGCGAGCCCGGCGCCTTCGGCGGCCGCCATGAACAGCGCATCGCCCGGTCGCAGCTCGCGGTATTCGAGTGTCTCGCGGCGGATCTCGCCTACCCGCGCCAGGTATTCGCCGAGGCCTGTGTCGCCGAGTTCCCTCAACCAGGGATGCCGGCTCACCGTCGAGTCCGGAAAGACGGATCGGGCGAAGACCCAGCGCGCCGCGCGGCAGCCGATCTCGACGTCGCGCAGCAGGCAGCCGCGGTCCCCGATACCCATGCGCAGGCTCAGTTCCGGCTCGAGCGGCGCCGGCGCGAGCCGGAGCAGCCTGAGCCTCGCTCCCTGACCGCATACCGCTCGAACGCGCGCAGTGAGAAGGCCCGGCTCTGCCAGCCAGGACCGCAGCGGCCGGGGCACACGCTGCTCGCAGTCCTCGAGCAACCACCAGGAATCCTCCGGCGGTCCGTCGGACGGCCGGGTTGCCGGATCGAGCAGACGTCCCGACATGCCGGGTCGATCCCGGTCAGAAATGCTCGGCCGGAAGCGCCATGATGGCCGAGCTGCCGCCCCGGACCGCGGCACCATGGGCCTGCACGCGCGGCATGACGTTCTCCGCGTAGAATTTCGCCATCACGAGCTGGGAATCGAGGAAGGCAGTGTCTCCGCCCGATCCGCGCTGCCCGATCGCGACCAGTGCGCCACGCGCGAGCTGCCAGCATCCGATCACGTAGCCCGTCAGCATCATGTAGTCGAACGCGACCGAACCGGGCAGCTCCAGGTCGCGCTTCGCGTTGGTGAGGATGTAGGTCGAGCACTGCACGAGTTCGTCGAGACCCCGGGCCAGCGACTGCCGGATCGACGCGAGCTCGTCGCCTGCGTTGGCGAGCGCGGAGTCCAGCGAACGCATTTCCGAGACGAACTCCGAAACGGTAGCGCCTCCGTCCCGCAGCAGCTTGCGTCCGACCAGATCCAGCGCCTGGATTCCATTGGTGCCTTCATAGATCGGCGCGATCCGCGCGTCGCGATAGAACTGCGCCACGCCGGTCTCCTCGACGTAGCCCATACCGCCGTGGATCTGGATTCCGAGCGAAGTCGTCTCGAGCGCGACCTCGGTGCACCAAGCCTTCGCGATCGGCGTCAGCAGCTCGGCACGGCCCTGCGCCACGCCGGCCTGCTCCGGATCGGCAACGTGGCCGCCGCGGTCCAGGCAGGAGCCCGAATAGATGCAGACTGCGCGGCTCGCTTGCGTCAACGAGCGCATCAGCAGCAGCATGCGGCGGACGTCAGGGTGGCGAATGATCGTCACGCGACCCTTGACCCCCGGTGCGCCGCCCTGCACGCGCTCCCGCGCATAGCTCACCGACTTCTGGTAGGAGCGCTCCGCGAGACCTACGCCCTGGACGCCGACGCCGAGGCGCATGTAGTTCATCATCGTGAACATCGCCGCCAGCCCTTCGTTCTCCTTGCCGACCAGGAAGCCTTCGCATTCGCCCTTGTCGCCGAAGCTCATCACGCAGGTCGGGCTCGCATGGATACCCATCTTGTGCTCGACCGACACGGGCCCGACGTCGTTCGGCTCACCGGGCGACCCGTCCGGCCCGACGCGGTACTTCGGCACGACGAACAACGAAATGCCCCGGGTACCGGCAGGCGCATCCGGCAGGCGCGCGAGGACCAGATGGACGATATTCTCGGCCATCGGGTGGTCGCCCCAGGTGATGTAGATCTTCTGCCCGCTGATCAGGTAGCGGTCGCCGCTGGGTTCGGCGCGGGTCGTTAGCGTCGAGAGGTCTGAACCGCTCTGCGCCTCGGTCAGGCACATCGTGCCGGCCCACTGGCCGCTGACGAGCTTCTCCATGAACATCGCCTTGAGCTCCGGCGTCGCATGGCGCTCCATCGCGAGGATCGCCCCCTGGGACAGCTCCGGACACAACGCGAACGCGACGTTGGCCGCCGCCCACATCTCGTCGCAGGCGACCGAGACGGTCTTCGGGAATCCCTGGCCGCCGTGGGCGGGATTCGCGGCGATCGCCGGCCAGCCGCCCTCGCAGAACTGCGCGTAGGCGTCGGTGAAGGCCTGCGGCACCTCGACGGCCCCGTTGACGACCCGCACGCCCTGCTGGTCGCCGATCCAGTTCGTCGGAGCCAGCACCCCGGTGGCGAACTTCGACGCCTCCTCGAGCACGGCCTCGACGGTGTCGAGA
>DATIRA010000150.1:0-4183 GCA_035470225.1 Steroidobacteraceae bacterium
CATCACGCCGAAGGCCGTGGCGTTGTCCACGGCGAAAGCGAGATCGTCGTCGAAAGCCTGCCCGTAGTTGCTGCCGAGCGACATGTTGACCACGTCCATCCGGTCCGACGTGTCGCCGTCGCCGTTCGGGTCGACGACGTATTCCATGCCCTGGATCAGCGCGATGCCGCTGCAGGAGCTGGAAACGGCGCTGCAGACCTTGACCGCGTAGAGGTCGACGCCCGGTGCCACGCCGCCGGCGCCGCCGATGATGTCGGCTACGTGCGTGCCGTGACCCTCGAAGTCAATCGGATCGTCGTCCGGCGCGAGCGGGCCGAAGCTCGGCCAGAGCTCGCCGACGAAGTCGTAGCCCTCGACGACCTTGGAGGTCGGGAACAGGCCGTCGCGCGAGGTCTGGCGCGGATCGCCGATGCCGACGCCCCACGCTGCCTCGTAGGCGGCCGCCGTGCCGGGACCGCCGAACGCGACGTGGGTGTAGTCGATACCGGAGTCGAGCACCGCGACCCGGATGTCTTCGCCGTCGAAGCCGGCGTTCTGCACGGCCGTCGCGCCGATGTACGGCACGGTCTCGGACAGGTCGAGCTGGTAGTCGACGACGCGCGATACGCGCGTGACGTTCGGGTCGCTCGCGAGCTTGCGGACGTCTTCCGCGTCCGCGTCGATGAACAGCGCGTTCGCGACCATCTGCACGTCGGCCACGACCTTGGCGTCACGTGCCAGCTGCCGGAGCTTGCCCTTGAAGGCCTGCTGCTCGTTCTTCAGCGTCTCCTTCGCCATGATCTGCTCGGAGGCCGAGCGGCCCTTCTGCTTGGCCACGGCCGGCGAACGCAGGTGCACGATCACCTGCACCCGGCCCGTCGCGGTGGCCAGCGCAGGATCGAAGCGCAGCAGCTCGCCGCCGCTCGCGCTCGTCGTTTCAGGAAGTCGCAGCGCCTCGATCGAGGCGGGCAGCGCCGAGGCGCTGATCGCGCTCCGATCCGCCGCGAAACTCGCCGGTGCCGTTGCCGCTGCGAGAATAGTCACGCAGCTTGCGGCCCCGCCGAGCTTCCATCCGGAATATCTGCTCATTGGAAGTCCCCTTTCGGTTGGTTGACGGTACGGGTCCGGACGGTCCGGTTCCCTTGCCAATGCTCGGTTTTTCGCCCGAATTCGTTCATTCGCGGAACGGTTCCGGCGGGATTCATCCGGTGCCGCAGCCATCGCGCCCGGGGCGTGGGTTCGGTGGTCCACCGTCTGCCGGGCCACTCCGCCCGCGAAAAGAAAAGGGGCCGCCCCTCGCGAGGCGGCCCCGTCGACCAGATCGGTCAGTCAGCGACCGCGGCTTACGGCCGATCGATCGCGATCACAGGCGACGTCCAGGTCTCCCAGTGGGCGGGGTTGCCCGCGTCACCGTTGGCCTTCAGTGCCTTGATCTCGACGATGTACTCGCCGTCCGGCAGCGGCTTGGTCAGGTCTTTCGTGTAACCCTTGCCGTTGTAGCCGTTGCTGTGGATCCGCGAGCCGTCCCAGCCGAAGGCGAAGAAGCTCGTGGAGGTCGAGTTGCGCGGCAGGTACTCCTCGTCGATGCCCTTGTTGAACACCGGGTGCACCGGCTTGCCGCTCTTGGCGTCCATGATCGTCGCCTGCAGCTTCTCGACCTGGTGCTCGAGATGGATCAGGAAGTACGGGATGTCGTCCCCGACCAGCGAGTAGACCCAGTCCTGCGGTCCATCCACCTTGTAGTACGAGCCCTGGTAGAGCACCGTCAGCCACGGGAAGCCGTTGGCCGTCGGGGTCAGCGCCTCGATGCCCTGGTAGTCGCCGACGAAGCCGGCGAACGGCACCCGAGAGACCGGGCCGCCGTCATCGGGCGTGAACACGATGTAGCCGCCGTACTGGCCGTACTCCGGGAACGTCGCAGGCGTGATCGTCGCGGTGACGCTGGCCTCGCCGCCGGCGGGCACGGTCATGCTGCCGGCACTGAACGACACCGATGCGTCGCTCAAGAAGAATCCGGGCGCGATAACGCCGCTGGTCGACAGCGCATTGACCGACGACAGCGCGTAGGTGACCGGCGCCGTGCCGTGGTTCTTCACTGTCAGCACCTGCACGTACGGACCCGCCTCGCCCTCGCCGGCCGAGATCTTGCCGGGCTCGATCGTCGTCGTGGCCAGGATCGTGTCGTCGACGTCGACCATGCCGGCACCCTGCCGGTGGACGTTGTCGAGGAACCCGAGTCCGGGGTTGCCCCACCAGTTCTTGGGATCGGCGCTGTTCTGCAGCATCGCGCGGACGTCGCCGGCCCTGGTCTTCGGCTTGGCCTGCAGCAGCAGTGCGGCCGCGCCAGCTACGTGCGGCGAGGCCATCGAGGTGCCGCCCAGCGTGGCGTAGCCACCGAGCTCGAGCGGGTAGCTCGAGTAGATGTTGCCGCCCGGTGCGCCGATGTCCGGCTTCAGCGCCAGGTCGGGCGAGAGGCCGTAGGAGCTGAAGCTCGAGATCAGGCCGCCGGTCGGGCTCGGGAACGAAGCCTGCTGGTCGGTCCAGGTCATCACGGCCGGGAGGCCCATCGCCTTGAGCTGGAGCCCCTGCTCGAGCGAGATGCCCACGACCGGCGTCACGCCGTCGATCGGGCTGCCCAGCGTACCGTTGAACACGCCCGGCGCATTGTTGTGGATCACGACCGCGACGGCGCCCGCGTTGATCGCGTTCGTGGCCTTCAGGTTGAAGCTGCAGGAGCCGCGCGACATCAGCGCCGCGTTGCCGGCCGTGAAGCCCGCGAAGTCCGCCGGGTCGCAGCCGAGACCCGCGCCGCCGACTTCCTCGAGCGTCTCGCTGCCGGAGGTCGGGGTCGGGCCGGCGAAGCTCATCGGCACGTAGCCGACGTTGACGCCGTTGACCTCGAAGTACGCCAGCAGCACGTCGCTGTTGTCGTAAGAGGCGACGCCGATGACCTTCTCGCCCAGTCCGGGCGCCCCTGCGGAATAGAGACCGCTGGCGCCGCTGTTGCCGATCGAGGCCACGACGACCATGCCGCGCTCGACCATGCGATCGGACGCAACCGCGGTCGGGTACTGCGGCCACTGGAAGGGTGAGCCGATGCTCATGTTGAGCACGTCCATCTTGTCCTTCAGCGCCATTTCCATCGCGGCGATCATGATGTCCGCCGTGGTGGAGCCGTTGCAGCCAAACACGCGATAGGCACCGAAGGTGACTTCCGGCGCAACGCCTTTCATGCCGTTGGTCGCATCATCCGCGCCGACGATGCCGGCGACGTGCGTGCCGTGGCCACCGCAATCGTCGGGGTTCGGGTCCGGCGTCGCGATCGGGTTATAGGTGGGATTGCCGGGATTCGCGTCGAAGGCGTCGCCGACGAAGTCGTAGCCGTAGGGAATGCGCTCGCTCGGGAACAGCGGGCTGTCGTTGCGGGCCACGCCGTCGCCGCCGAAGGCCGGGTGATCGACGTCGATACCCGTGTCCATGACCGCGACTTTGATGCCCTTGCCGGTGTAGCCGAGCGTGTCCTGCGCAATGTCGGCGCCGGTCATTGTGATGGCTGTGAAGAGATCGGGCGACGCGCCGCTGTCCTTCGGCGGGGCATCGATGATCGCGACCGGCCAGACCTTGGTCACTCCGGTGATGCTCTTGATCTTGTTGATGTCGGCAGCCGAGGCTTCGATCGACAGGCCGTTCCACAGCGAGTCGAACGCATAGCGCTCGGTGAAGCGGATGCCCAGCGCGGCCGCGGCCGCCCTGAACTCCGCCTGCTCGGCCCGCACGGCGCGCTGGCTTGCGCTGCTGCCGGTGGGCTTGGTCTTCAGCTCCACGAGCCACACGTTCGACAACGCCTCGAAGTCCGCCATCGGTGCGGCATTGCTGGCGGGCGGTGCTGCCATGCTCGCGGGCGACAGGCCCGCGAGAGCCGTCGTAGCAGCGACGGCCAGGCAAAGAGAGAGAGGTTTTGAGGTCACGATGAATCCCCTATCTGATTTCGGAAGATCTTTTCGAAACAACACGGCTCACGGTCGACAGCCGGTCGTATTACTGCAAGTGCAGCCTGGTTGGCGGTCCGCTGCGCGGTCGCCTCGCAGAGTGCTGGCCGGGGCCAGCTGCCGGGCTTGTCGATCCGTGGCGTGAAGGCAAACCTACTCAGGTCCTGCAGCAAAAACAAGGTTTTGTGACGGGTATCACAGGCCGTTTGACGTAA
>DATIRA010000151.1:0-8841 GCA_035470225.1 Steroidobacteraceae bacterium
GCGAACGACCTTCGCACTGGAATTCGCGGTCAACCGCGTGCCGCTCCAGGAGCTGTGGCCGCTCGCGCTGGCGTTTGCGCCCCGGGGCTTCGACCGCTGGTCCGGGCTCGATCCTGGCGGCGAGCTGCGCTCTGTCGGTGCGCAGGTCGTGCGCGAGCGGGCCGGCGCCTTGCCGCGCTTCGCCGTCGCCGCGGAGCTCGATTCCGTGTCCGTGCGTCCGGTCGGGCGCTGGCCGGGCTTTTCGGGTCTCACGGCCTCGTTGTCCGGTACCGATGAAGTGGGCTCGATCGTGCTGCGTGCGCAGCAACCCAGCTTCAGCATGCCGCGCTACTTTCGAAACCCGCTCGATGCCGAGAAGCTGGCGGCGGACGGCGGCTGGTCTCGTGAAGGGCGGACCTGGGCGCTGCACGCGAATCACTTCGAGGTCGAGCACGCGAGCGGCAGCGCTCGGGGCTCGCTCGAGTTCCGTTTCCAGAGCCGGCGCGTGTCTCCCGAGCTCACGCTCCAGGCCCGGGTGGAACGCGCGGACCTCTCGGCAGTAGCCGGGTTCATCCCGATCGGGCGGCTCAGGCCCAACACGGTCGCCTGGCTGGAGAGGGCCTTCGTGGCCGGCGAGGTGACCGGCGGGGAGCTCAGTTACCGGGGGCCCGTTCGCAGGTTTCCTTTTCCCAAGGGCGAGGGTGAGTTTCGCGCGACTGCGGACGTCACCGGTGCCACGATCGACTACTACGACGGGTTCAGGCCGCTCTCGGCGGCCACGGGTCAGGTCGAGTTCCGTGATGCCTCGATCAGCGCCCGGATCGAGAAGGGGCGGATCGGCGAGCTCGTCGTGGCGCGCGGCGAGTTCTCAATGCCGGATTACAGGAGCCCCGTGATCGAAGTGGATGCGGCGGGCAGCGGCGATGTCGGCGAGGCGCTCGAAATTCTCCGCAGCAGTCCGCTCGGGCCGCGCCTCGGCGAGCAGTTCATGGCGCTGCGCGGCTCCGGCCCCGCAGATTACGAGCTCGCCCTGCACATGGCGACCCAGGATCCCGACGACCGCCGTTTCCTGGTAAGAACGACGCTGCGCTCGGCGACCGTCTCGACGCCGATGCTGCGGGCCCCGGCACGGGAAGTCGTCGGGGAGCTCGAGCTGCAGCAGGATCTCGTCCGCTCGGAGTCGCTGCGTGGCCGGTTCCTCGGAGGACCGTTCGAGCTGGCGATCCGTCCGGGCGCGAGAACCGGAAACGTCACGCTGGCCATCGATTTCGAAGGTCGAGGACGGGTCGCCGGAGCGGAGCTGCCAGCATTCATAGGCTTGCCCGCGCAGATCAGCATGTCCGGCTCGACGGACTGGCGCCTGCAGGGGCGCCTCGAGCGCGAGGGCCTGGGTGGGAGCTGGCCCGCCAGGTTCGATGTTCGCAGCGACCTGCAGGGCCTCGAAATCTCGGCCCCGCGCCCGTTCGCCAAGCCGGCCGGGCAGGCACGACCGACACTGGTTCGCGCGGCAGTGCCGCGGGCCGGAGCGATGAACCTGAGGATACAGTCGGGGTCGGCCGACGCGCGCCTGGAGTTCCTGCGCTCGGCGGAAGGCCTGTGGAATCTGCGGGCGGGCATCGCGCGTTTCGATGGACAGCCGCTGGGGTCAACTGTTCGTCCGGGCCTGCAGCTGCTCGGAGACTGGCCGGACTTCGACCTCGCCGAGTGGCTGGCGTTAAGTCCCGGTGTGCCTTCGGATCGCCGGCTGCAGGACTGGCTCGGACCGGCAGAGGTTCACCTCGACGAGGCTCGCGTGCTCGGGTTCGAGTTCCGGGACGTCACCGCGCGACTCACGCCGCTCGAGTCGGCGTGGAGCGTGTCGGTGTCCGGCCCGATGGCGGTGGGTACGGTGACGATCCCTTTCGACCTGAATGCTGCGGCACCGATGGTGCTCCAGATGCAGCGCCTGGAGCTCGAGAGTCCCGAGCCCGAAACGCAGCGCAGCGACCCGTCAGCCGGCGAGACGGACCCGCGTACGCTGCCGGGCCTCGAGGTCGAGGTGGGCGAGTTCATCTGGCAGGCGCGAAGGTTCGGCAAGCTGAGCGCGGACATCCGGCGTAGCCCGCAGGGACTGCGCATGGACAGGCTGCAGACGCGATCCGCCGAGTTCTCGCTCGACGGAACCGGGAGCTGGCTCGCCGAGGGAGAGGGCTCGAGGACCTCGCTGGAACTCAGTTTCCAGAGCCAAGATCTCGCTGCAGCAGCGCGTGCCTTGCGCTACAGCGACGCGGTGGAGGCCGAACGTGCAGGCGCAGAAGCTCGTCTCGAATGGGAGGGCGGCCCGTCCGAGCAGGCGCTCGGCAGGATGAACGGCAGTCTGAGCCTCGAACTCGAGCGCGGCCAGCTCCGTACGGTCAAGCCCGGCGCGGGACGCATGCTCGGGCTGCTGAGCGTCACCGAGCTGCCACGCAGGCTGGCGCTCGACTTCCGGGACGTCACCGACGAGGGGCTCGCCTTCGACTCGGTCCGCGGCGATTTCCAGATCAGGGACGGCAACGCATACACTGAAAACCTGCTGCTCAAGGGCGCGGTGCTCGACATCGGCGTGGCCGGGCGCACCGGGCTTGCGACCCAGGACTACGACCAGACGATCGTCGTCAGCGGCAACCCTAGCGGGGCGCTGACGGTCGCCGGTGCGCTCGCTGCAGGCCCGATCGGGGCCGCGAGTGCGCTACTGATTTCCCAGCTTTTCAAGGGTCAGCTCCAGGGGCTGACCCGCGTCTACTACCGGGTGACCGGACCCTGGGCCAGCCCGAAGGTCGAGCAGATCTCGGCCGTCAATCAGTCGAGCGCAGCCGGGGAGCCCGGGGCGGAGCCAAAGCCATGACAGCGTGCAGGATAGCGGCGATCCAGATGTGCTCCGGTGTCGATCCGACGCGTAACCTCGAGCAGGCTGGCCGCCTGCTGACCGAGGCCGCCTCGCGCGGCGCATGCCTGGCGGGGCTGCCCGAGAACTTTGCGCTGATGGCGGCGCACGAGACCGACAAGCTCGCGATCGCCGAAGAGCCTGGCCGCGGCGACATCCAGTCCTTCCTGGCGCAGGCCGCCCGGAGCCACGGGATCTGGATCATCGGCGGCACCGTGCCGCTGCGGACCGCGGACCCCGACCGCATCGCGGCGGCATGCCTGGTCTACGATCCGACCGGCAAACTCGCCGCGCGCTACGACAAGATCCACCTGTTCGACGTGGCCATCCCCGGCAGGGATGAGCGCTATACGGAGTCCGCTACGGTGCAGGCGGGCACCGAGCCCGTCTGCGTGGATACGACTGCCGGTCGAGTCGGGCTCGCGGTCTGTTACGACCTGCGTTTTCCGGAGCTCTTCCGGCGCCTTCAGGCCAGCGGCGCGGACTGGTTCTGCCTGCCCTCCGCATTCACCGCGCCCACCGGGCGCGCCCACTGGGAAACGCTGCTGAGGGCACGGGCGATCGAGAACCTCTGCGGAATGGTCGCGCCGGCACAGTCGGGGTTCCACGAGAACGGGCGCGAAACGCACGGCGACACGATGATCGTGGACTGCTGGGGCCGCGTGCTCTCGCGGCTGCCGCGAGGCACCGGCGTGGTGCTCGGCGAAATCGACCTCGTACGACAGCGGGAGCTCAGGCAGAATTTCCCTGCGGTGGATCATCGCCGGCTGACGAACTGACGCCCATGACGCTCGAAATACCTCGTGCCCTGTTCGCTCCAGACAACCTCATCACCTCGGCGATGCCCGCTCGGGATCCGCTCGAGCTCGCGCGCGGTGCGCTGCTGCTCCCGGCCGGGCTCGATGAAAGCCGGGTCGCCGGCGTGCTCGGCGAGGTCATGGGACACGCGGTCGACTATGCGGATATCTACTTCCAGCTGATCCGGGAGGAGTCCTGGTCGCTGGAGGACGGGATCGTCAAGGACGGCGCGCACAGCATCGACCACGGGGTCGGGGTCCGGGCGCTGTCCGGAGAGAAGACGGGATTCGCGTATTCCGACGAAATTGTGCTGCCGGCGCTGCTGGAAGCCGGTCGGGCGGCCCGGGCCATTTCCCAGGCTGGGGCCACCGGGGCAGTGCAGGCCTGGCACAGCGATTCGCCGCACTCCCTCTACCTGCCCATCGACCCGGTCGAATCGCTGGACGACCGCGCCAAGGTCGAGTTACTGGAGCGTATCGATCGCGAGGCCCGCCGGCTCGACCCCCGCATAGCGCAGGTCATGGCCAGCCTGAGCGCTTCGCATGAGGTCATCCTGGTCATGGCCAGCGACGGCACGCTCGCCGCCGACGTCAGGCCGCTGGTCAGGCTGAATGTCGCCGTGATCATCGAGCATCAGGGCAGGCGGGAGCAGGGTTACGCCGGCGGCGGCGGACGTTTCGCATACGGCGAGTTCGTCGCGCAGGAGCGCTGGCGCGAGCTGGTGAGCGAGGCCGTCCGGACGGCCCAGGTGAACCTCGAAGCCGTGGCCGCGCCAGCGGGGACGATGACGGTAGTGCTCGGGCCTGGCTGGCCGGGCGTGCTGCTGCACGAGGCAGTGGGCCATGGGCTCGAAGGCGACTTCAACCGCAAGGGCACCTCTGCCTTCAGTGGCCGGATCGGCGAGCGAGTCGCGGCACCGGAGGTCACTGTCGTCGACGACGGTAGCCTCAGCGCGCGGCGTGGGTCGCTCAACGTGGACGACGAGGGCACGCCGACCGGATGCACGACGCTGATCGAGGGCGGTGTGCTGCGGGGTTACCTGCAGGACAAGCTCAATGCGCGACTGATGGGCGCCACTCCGACCGGGAACGGGCGCCGCGAGTCGTTCGCTCACCTGACACTGCCCCGGATGACCAACACCTACATGATGCCCGGGCCCCATGAGCCCGGTGACATCATCGCCTCGGTGGACAAGGGACTCTACTGCCGGAACTTCGGCGGCGGGCAGGTGGACATCACTTCGGGCAAGTTCGTGTTCTCGGCCAGCGAGGCCTACCTGATCGAGCACGGCCGGCTCGGAGCGCCGGTCAAGGGCGCTACGCTGATAGGCAATGGACCGGATGTGCTGACCCGGGTCACGATGGTGGGTAACGACCTGCGGCTGGACGACGGCGTGGGCACCTGCGGCAAGGAAGGGCAGGACGTGCCGGTCGGCGTCGGCCAGCCGACGCTCAGAGTGGACCGGCTGACCGTCGGCGGCACGGCCTGAGCGGCGTCGCGGGACGAGCGGCTCCAGCATGTGGCTGCCACGCCCCGTCTACGAGGCGCTGCCCTATGCCTACATTCTGGCCGGGGCCGGGTTGCTGCTCGCGGCGTTCCTGCTCGACACCGGGCCGCGCAGCTTGCTGATGTTGTTCGGTGTGGGCGCAGTGACAATCGGTCTCGTGTTCTGGATGCGGCGACGCGATTACCGCGCTGCGCAGGACGAGTACGACCAGGGGTCGCTGGACGACTAGCTCCGGGCTGCCCCGGCACACCGGCTCGAGCACGGGGTCGGCGGCCACGGACTCCCGGGGCCGTCGCGGGCGCCGGATCATTCGTCCGGCGGGCCGGCTTCAGGAGTCCCGGGCCGCTGTCTCCGGCCGCTCCTCGTCGGCCTGATCCACGGCAGGCTGCGGCTCCTCTCGGAAGTAGGCCAGCCGGTGCGTTCCGATGCGGACGACGTCGCCTGGCGCGAGACGATGACGCCGAACCCGCTTGCCGCCGACGATGATGCCGTTGGTGCTGTTGAGGTCCTCGATGACGCTGTCGCCTTCCCGGTCCGTGATCACCTGCGCGTGATGCCGGCTGACGAACTTGCTGTCGATGGCGAGGTCGTTGTCCGGCGTGCGCCCGATCACGAAGCGTCCCGGCACCAGCATCGATCTGGCGATGACGTCACCCTTCAGCGAGAGCACCAGTGAGCCAACCGGCAGTCGCTGCTGTGGCGCGGTGTCCTCCAGCATGTGCTGCATGTGGGTTCGGGCCGCGTACTCGACCCACTGCAGCTCGGCGATGGCTGAACCGAGGTCCTCGTCCGTGACGGTCGTGCGGTCCTGTGCGAAGGCCGCGAGCAGCGCGGTGTCGCACAGCGTGTTGACCAGCCGGGGTATTCCGCCGGTGTACCGGTAGATCACCGGGTAGGTCGAAGGATCGAAAATCGCGTCCTCCGTGTCGCCCGCCACCCTGAGGCGATGCCGCACGTATTCCGCGGTCTCCTGCTCGGTGAGCGCGGTCAGGTGAAACCGCAGGCGCACGCGCTGCATCAGCTGCACCAGGTCTGCTGAGTCCAGCTTGTCGTTGAGCTCCGGCTGCCCTGCGAGGATGATGCGCAGCACTTTCTCCTTGGTGGTCTCGATCCCGGAGAGCAGGCGCAGCTCCTCCAGTACCGCGTTGCTGAGGTTCTGCGCCTCGTCGACGATCACCAGCACCTTGCGGCGATTCGCATACTGCTCGATCAGGAAGCCGCTCAGAGTGGCGAGCAGCTCGGCCTTGCGCATCCGGAACGGTGCGAAACCGAACTTGGCCAGCAGTGTCTGCAGGAACTCGAGCGGGGAGAGCTGCGTCTGGTTGATCTGCGCAATGACGACGTCCTCGTCGATCTCCTTCAGGAAGGTCTCGATCAGTGTCGTCTTTCCCGATCCGATTTCGCCGGTGATGACCACGAAGCCGTCCGTGAACCAGATCGTCGACTCCATGTACGCCTTCGCGCGCGCGTGGATCCCGCTCAGGTACAGGAAGGCCGGATCGGGACTGAGCCGGAACGGCAGTTCCTTCAGCTTGAAGTGGTCTAGGTACATGTCGTCACCGGAACCCTACTATAAATGCAGCTCCAGGGCGGGCGGAACCGCGCAACGCGTCACAAGCCGGAAAAAAACAACCTCAGGCGACCGGTCGCGGACCTGCGCCGGACGACGCGAGGTCAGCGTGAGACGCGTCGAAGCACGCGGCGCAGCAACCTGTCCCGTTCGACTGCGGTCGCGGCCACGACGGTGCAGTGCCCGAGTTTCCGGCCGGCACGCGGTGCCTTGCCGTAGTCGTGGAAGTGCAGGCCAGGCAGCGCGAGCAGGCCCGCGCGATCGGGCATCGTGCCGATGAAATTCACCATCGCCGAGTGCCCGGTGGCCGACGTGTCGCCAAGCGGCAGCCCGAGGATCGCGCGCAGGTGATTCTCGAACTGCGAAGTCGCCGCGCCCTCGATGGTCCAGTGCCCGGTGTTGTGCACGCGCGGCGCCATCTCGTTGGCCATCAGTCGGTCATGCTGCACGAAGAACTCGATCGCCAGTGCGCCGACGTAGTCGAACTCCCGCAGTACCCGGCGCAGGTAGCGCAATGCGAGCGCACCCAGGCGGCCCCCGTCCCAGGGAGCCACGGTCGTGCGCAGGATGCCGTCGCGGTGCGTATTCGCGACCAGCGGGTAGGCCCGGATCTCGCCGCTCGTGCTGCGCGCGCCGACGATCGAGACCTCGCAGTCGAAGTCGACGAAGCTCTCGAGTATCAGTGGCACGCCACCCAGCGCCCGCCACGCGGAGGGCACGTCGCCAGGCTTGCGCAGCACCCGCTGCCCACGGCCGTCGTAGCCCAGCCGGCGTGTCTTCAGAACGCAGGGCAGGCCGATCTCCGCCACGGCCGTACGCAGTTCCGCCGCCGAATCGACGCTGCGGTAGCTCGGCGTCGGAATGCCGAGCCGCCCGAACAGCTCCTTCTCGAGCAGGCGGTCCTGCGAGACCCGCAGCGCCTCGGCCGGCGGGTAGCAGGGCCTCAGGTCGGCGACGGTGCGCAGCGCCGCGACCGGAACGTTCTCGAATTCGTAGGTGATCAGGTCCGCATCGGCCGCCAGCCTCTCGAGGCTCGCAGCGTCGTCGTAGGCGCCGATTACCAGTGGTGCGAGCTGCCCGCCCGGCGCGTCCTGGTTGGGGTCCAGAAAGCGGAACCGCAGACCGAGCGGAAAGCCCGCCAGTGCCAGCATCCGACCGAGCTGGCCCGCCCCGATGATGCCGATGTTCATTCTTCCGGCGGCCGGCGCGGGTCGGGTCGCGAAAGCACGGTTTCAGTCTGCGTTCGCCGGAACGCCTCGAGCGCGTTCAGGACGCCGTGGTCCTCGTTCGCGACGATCGCTGCGGCGAGCAGCGCGGCGTTCTTCGCGCCGGCAGACCCGATTGCCAGCGTGCCGACCGGAATCCCGGCGGGCATCTGCACGATCGACAACAGCGAGTCCAGCCCGTTCAGCGCCTTCGACTGCACCGGGACGCCCAGCACCGGCAGCGTCGTCTTCGCAGCAGTCATGCCCGGCAGGTGGGCGGCGCCGCCGGCGCCGGCGATCAGCACCTTGAGGCCGCGATCGCGCGCCGTGGCGGCGTACTCGAATAGCAGGTCGGGCGTGCGGTGTGCAGAAACCACGCGCACCTCGAACCCGACGCCGAGAGCCTCGAGCGTCTCGGCAGCCGGCTGCATGGTCTCCCAGTCGGAGACCGAGCCCATGATGATGCCTACCAGCGCGGTCACCGCAGCATTGTACACGGGCGCGTGCCGCCGCTAGGGTTGCCCGCGCTCGAGCACCTCGCGCAGGCGGCGAAAGAGCTGGCGCGCGGCCACGCTGGCGCGGGTCGCGCCCTGCTCCGCGCGGGCCTGCCGCGCGAGCGCGCGCAGCTGTTCGAGCTCGGGGGCGTCGATGCGCGCCGCGAGCTCCGTCCAGGCCGATTCCTGGTCGGCTATCAGGCGGGCCCGCCAGTCCTCGACGTCGTGCTCGCGACGAATGCGACGCCGGTCTGCCGCGACGAGCTGGGACAGGTACTGGTGGATCGGCTCGACGTCGATACCGCGCATCAGTTTGCCGACGTACTGGCGCTGACGCAGGCGCGCGCCGTGGCTCGTGATGCGGCGAGCCGCCTCGACGGCAT
>DATIRA010000152.1:0-3757 GCA_035470225.1 Steroidobacteraceae bacterium
CGGCGGCAACAAGGGCGCAGGCTTCGGCTGGGACGACATGACCGTCTACAAGTTCGGCGCCGCCTGGGATGTCAGTGATGACTGGACGCTGCGCTTCGGCTACAGCACGACCGACCAGCCGATCCCGAAGGACCAGATGACATTCAACATCCTGGCACCCGGCGTGATGGAGGACCACTGGACGGTCGGCTTCACGAAGGAGCAGCCGGGCGGCAACGAGTGGAACGTCTCGTTCATGTATGCGCCGGAGGTGAAGATCCGCGGTCCGCAGAACTTCGATCCGACACAGACCGTCGAGCTGAAGATGAAGCAGTTCGAGCTCGAGGTGGGCTACAGCTGGAAGCGCTGATCTCCGGGTTCGACCCGCATGACACGACCGGCCCCAGCCGGTCGTGTCCGGCGGAGACTGCCAGCCGCGTAGACACAGGCTGCAAACACCGATGAAGAACATCCCTGGCCTCGTGCTGGCCGTGATCCTGGCCCTGCTCGGGAACTACTTTGCGGATCAACTTTCCGCGGCGCTCGGGCTCGGGCATGGCGCGGTGAGCGGCATCATGGTCGCCATCCTCCTGGGGCTGGCCGTCGGAAATCTGTTCCGCCTGCCGGCAGCTCTCAAGCCGGGCATCTCATTCGCGGTCAAGCGCGTGCTGCGCATCGGCATCGTGCTGCTCGGCCTGCGGCTCAGCATCGTCGAGGTGGGCAGCATCGGCCTCAAGGCGCTGCCGGTGATCCTCGTGACGATCCCCGCGGCGATCCTGATCGTGACCTACCTCGGTCGCCGCATCGGTCTCGCCGACCGCCTCGGCAGCCTGATCGCAGTCGGAACCAGCATCTGCGGCAACACGGCCATCGTCGCGGTCTCACCGACGATCGGTGCCAAGGAAGAGGAAACCAGCTACGCAGTCGCCTGCATCACGGTCTTCGGTCTGTTCGCGATGCTGGTGTACCCCTTTGTCGCCCATTGGATCTTCTCGGCCGACCCGTTCCAGGTCGGGGTGTTCCTCGGATCGGCGGTCCACGATACCTCGCAGGTCGCCGGCGCCGGCATGGTCTACCAGGAGTACTACCACGCCCCCGAGGCGCTGAACGTCGCGACGGTCACCAAGCTCGAGCGCAATCTCTCGATGCTGATCGTGATACCGCTGATGTCGATCCTCTACCACCGGCGATCGTCGGAAGGCGCCGAGCCGCCGCCCTGGTGGTCGATGGTGCCGCTGTTCGTGCTGGGGTTTGCGGCGATGAGCCTGCTCCGCACGGTCGGGGATCTCGGTGATCGCCCGTTCGGCTTCCTCGAGCCGGGCCAGTGGCAGACCTTCATCAAGGCGGGCAAGGAAGCCGCCGGCTATTGCCTCGCGATCGCCATGGCCGGCGTGGGCCTCGGCACGAGCATCAAGGGCCTGCGCAGCATAGGGCTGAAACCGCTGATGCTGGGGCTCGCTTCCGCACTGATCGTCGGCATCATCAGCGTCACGCTGGTCACGCTTTTCTATTAGCCGCTGAGCGGCGCGGCATGCTCACAGCGCAGGTCCCGCCTGCTCGCCCAGCATCTCGCCGCGAAGCATCGGGATCGGCGGGCCGCCGTAGGACAGGAACGCGTCGTGGAACTGGCCCCAGGCCTCGCGACCGCCACGTCCGGCGGTCCAGTCCTCGCGCAGCTTGCGGATCATCAACTTGCCTAGCGTGTAGTTCAGGTACCCGGGATCGTAGGTCCCGCGTGCCGCCTGCTGGCGCGCGTTGCCGGGGTCCTGGAACGCCTGCTCGCGGAACAGCTGCTCGCACTGCGCAACGCTCATGCCCTGTGTGTGCAGGCCCAGCGCGCAGATGAAGCGCACGTTGCGATACAGCGCCTTGCTGATCTGCCCGATCCGGAACTCCGCCGACCCGCCCGGCAGGCCGCCCGAGAGTCCAGCCTCCCACATCATCTCCTCGGCGTAGTGTGCCCAGCCCTCGGCGAAGGCGTAGCCGACGAACAAGCGGCCGATGATGCTGCTCGAGCGGTTCGAATGCAGGAACTGCAGGAAATGTCCGGGCCAGACCTCGTGCGCCGAGGTCGACATCAGGTCGGCGACGCCTGGCGTGTATGCGAGCTGCTCCTCGACCGGCCAGCTCGGATCGGGCGGCGCGATGTAATAGGTAGAGGGCATGCCGACGTCGTACGGTCCCGCAGTCATGATGTAGGCGAAGTTCGTCGCCTGGTAGGGCGGCGCCTCGTCCACATAGACGGGATCGTCGGAGGGAATGCTGACCAGCCGCTGCTCAATGACGAAGTCCTTCAGCACGTCGAGCTGCCGGCGCGCGGTCGCGACGGCGCCCCCCTCGGGGCGGTTCGCATTCATCTTCGCCATGCAGCCTTCGCGGTCCTCGCCCGGCGCGAATTCGCGGCAGGCCTCATCGAGGGCCAGCAGATTGCGCTCGAGGTCCGCGCGCCCGACCGAAGCCAGGCGCCCGAGCGGCACCATGACGCCCTCGGTACGCTCCAGCATCTCGGCGAACAGCTCGGGACCGAGCGCGTAATCGTCGGTCGCCGACTCCCGGAGCGACACCATCCAGCCAGCCAGGTCCTCGAGCGACGCTACGGCCCTTGCATTGGCCTCGCTGAAAGCGGCCTGCAGCATCGCATCCTCGACTTCTGCGAATACCGCTGCCGCATCGTCACGCAGGAACGCGGCCATTCCACCGAAAGAAGCGATCCCCTCCTCCACCCAGCTGGCCGGCATCGGCGTGCGAAGGTTTGCGCGGATCTGGGCGGCGGCAGTCGGCAGGCCATCGAGCCACCCGGTGAAGTCGCGCAGTCGCTCGTTGAGCGGCGCATAGGGCTTGGTCAGGTAGGGATCGGGGGAGAGGAAATCCAGCCCCCAGTCGAAATAGAAGGTCGGGTTGCGGTAGGGCCACTCGGCGCGCTCGAGCCAGAACAGGTTGCGGTCGACGACCGCGAGCAGGTAGTCACGCTCGAAACGCTCGGCGTCGCCCAGCGCCGCTTCGTCGAAGCCGCGCGCCCGCTCCGCCATCGCCTTGAGCCTCGCCACCTCGGCCTCGAGTCCCGCACGACTCCAGTCGGGGAAGCGGCCCGCGTATTCGCGGCGGCCCGCGGAGAATGCCATCACCGGATGCGCCTCGAGCCAGTCCGCGACGAACTCCTCGACAAAGGCCGGCCAGCGGGTCGATTCAGCGTCCACGACCGCCCGCGGTGCGGCCACCGTGGGCTCGGGTGCGGGCCGTTTGCCGCAGGCGCCGAGCAACAGCGAGGCCGAGACGACCAGTGCGAGGGTCACGATACGCATGACGGGCTCCAGCGAGGATGGAGCCGGGACCCTATCAGATTCCCCGATCGGTTGGAGTCCTACAGGGCGAGCGCTCGTTCAGTGCCCAGGGCAGTGGGGCGTATGGAACATACAGGTCGTCGCCGGGCGAGACGTCCCCGAAGAAGCCGGATATCCAGGTGCGGTAGTCGTCCTGCATGTATCAGCCGAACACCCCGCCCATGAACTCCCAGGCCCATCGGCCGCGCTCACGGTCCGCGGTAGATCGTGCCGTCCTTCATCACGAAGCTGACCTGCCGGGTGAGCGAGATGTCGTTGACCGGGTTGCCAGGCACCGCGACCACGTCGGCTCGAAAGCCCGGTTGCAGCTGACCGAGATCCGGCGCGACCAGAACCTCCGCGGCCGAATAGCTCGCCGCCTGCAGCGCCTCGGCCGGCGGCATTCCCGCCTCGACCATGTAGCCGAACTCGAGCGCGTTATCACCGTGCGGACCGAC
>DATIRA010000153.1:0-5287 GCA_035470225.1 Steroidobacteraceae bacterium
GATCTTCAAGCAGGGCGAGGGGCTGGCCGGGCGGACGATCGGCATCGCGGGAGAGCACCTGACCGGCGCCGAGATGGTCGCATCGCTGGCCCGGGCACTCGGTCGCGAGGTCCGTTATGCGGCGATCTCGCCCGATGCGTACCGTGCGCTGGGATTCCCGGGGTCGGACTACCTCGGCAATATGTTTCAGTTCAAGCACGACTTCAACGACGACTTCTGTGCGGCCCGAAGCATCGAAACGTCGCGCTCGCTGAACCCACGGCTGATGAGTTTCGACGACTGGCTGCGGGAGAACGCGGGCAGGATTCCGCTCGGCTGACGCCCTGCGCGGCGGCTAGCCGGCGATGAAGGTCCTGCCCTGGTCCCACGCGAGTTCGCGCAACGGCAGGCCGTAGAGCGCCGAGACGCTTCGCTCGTCGAGCGCGGTCTCGCAGGGGCCGGTCGACCAACCGCCGTCGCCGTGCAGCAAGAGTGCGTCGTCGGCGAACCGCGCGGCGAGTCCGACCTCGTGAAGGCTCATTACGACGCTGCGGCCCTGTTGCGCCAGCCTGCGCAGCAGGCGCAGCACCTGGATCTGGTGTCGTGGGTCGAGCTGCTGGATCGGCTCGTCGAGCAGCAGTATCCGCGGGTCCTGCGCCAGGATCGTCGCGACGGCCAGCCGTCGCCGCTCCCCGCCGGACAGCGTCGTGACATCGCGGTTCTCCAGTTCCGCGAGGTCGAGTTGTGCGAGGCATTCACGTGCGATCGCGTGGTCGGCGCCGGACTCCCACTCCCAGAAGCCGACATGCGGATGCCGCCCGACCAGCACCGCTTCCATCACGGTCGCCGGGAACGGATCCTCGCTGGACTGCGGCAGGAAACCGAGCGTGAGCGCCAGCTCCCTGCGCGGCCAGTCGGCGAGCGGACGCCCGTGCACGACGATTTCGCCGGGTCCGGCAGCGCGCAGCCCGGCAAGCGCCCGGAGCGTCGAGCTCTTTCCTGCGCCGTTTCGTCCCAGCAATGCGAGCACGCGACCGGCTCGACAGTCGAGGTCGAGACCGCGCACGAGTTGCCGTCCCGGTACCGCGACATCGAGCGCACGGCAGCTGAGCAGCACCTCGCTGGCGGCAGCCCGAGTCATTCGAGCCACCCGATCTCGCTGGCGGTCAGCTCGCCGACGCGCATCTGCTCGAGCCGGTCCGGGATCGCAGCTTCACTCGGGCCGAGCGCGATGCGTCCGGCCATGATCTCGCCTCGCCGCTGCGGATAGAGGGGCTGGGCGTGGGGATCGCCGAGGCCCTGCGGTACGCGGGGCTGGCCGCTACGCGGATCGTACTTGTCGGTCGCGCCGAGCGTGTGCAGCAACTCGTGCGCGAGCACGACGCTGTTGCTGCCGGCAGCCGAATTCGACGCGAACAGCTGCGCGACGACCATCAGCCCCTTGCTCAGCCCCAGCGAGTCGGGCAGCGCATGCTGCTCGCGGAAATCGTGGTAGAGCGCGAACACCTGCACATCGGGCGGCGGCAGCGGATCGTTCGCCTGCACCCGCCAGGCCCAATAGCGCATCCGCAGGCTCCAGGCCGCGAGGCTGATCATGCCGGGCTCGTCCGGAGCGGCCGGCGGGAGTCCGGCGGGATGGCGCGACACGCGTATCCGCACCGGCTGCTCGAGCGGCAGCCCGAATCCACGCGCCTCCCCGGCTAGGAAGCGCTCGATGTCCTGGTAGGAAGATTCGTCCAATCCCGCGACGAATTCGGCGGTGTCGCTGCCGCTGGCGGCCAGTGGATAGATGGTGACGCGCAGGCTGGAGTCCCAGTCCCGCGCGCGTGCCCGGTCGAGCCATGCGCCGAGCGCGACGAATACCAGCACCGCGAGAAGCAGCAGCAGGCGAAGATTGCCGAGAAACGTCCGCGTCGCCATCGGTTCAAGGGTACAGCCGTGTCGCCTGCCAGGGCCCGGGCCGAGGCCGGGCCGGATCGCTCAGGTCCAGCTCGCGAGTCCAGCGCGCGCGATCGTGCACCCTGAAAGGACCCTCCAGCCAGAGCTCCACCGCGCGCGGCCAGAGCCGGAACCCGCCCCAGTGCGGCGGGCGCGGGACATGAGTGCCGTGGCGGGCCGCCTCGACGGCGACCCGCTTGAGCAGCGTCGCGCGCGAGTCCAGCGGCTGGCTCTGCAGGCTCGCCCAGGCGCCGATCCGGCTGTCCAGCGCCCGGGACGCGAAGTACTCGTCACTCTCCTCGCCGGGTGAGCGCAGTACCGGGCCCTCGAGCCGCACCTGCCGGGCGAGGTCGTCCCAGTGCAGCACCGCGGCCGCCTCGGGATTCGCATCGAGCTCGGCTCCCTTGCGGCTCTGGTAGTTCGTGAAGAAGACCACGTAGCCCGGGTCCGCGATCAGCTTCTTGCACAGCACCACCCGCGCCGACGGACGGCCCTGCGCGGTGGCCGTCGCGACGACCATCGAGTCGGGGTTCGGCTGCACCTTCTGCTCGCGTGCGTGGCGGAACCACTGCTCGAACAGCGGCATCGGGTCGGCGGGCAGATTCGACGGCAGCATGCCTTGGCGCATGGATCCACATCCGGTCGGCTGGGGTCGGAGGATTATGCCGGAGACGCGTGATCGCACGGGCGCCGGCGGCTTGCGGGCCCGGTAGCGCCCCGGTAAAACGACCCGGCAACCCACGCTGCAGGCACCTCATGAAGTCACTCGAACAGCTCCGCTCGCGGCTCGACCAGATCGACCGGCACCTGCTCGAGCTGGTCGCGGAGCGCCAGGCGCTCAGCACCCAGATCGACCAGGTGAAGCGCGCCTCCGGGCAGTCCACCCGCGATTTCCGGCGCGAGCGCGACGTGCTGCTGAAGGCGCGCCGGGACGCCGAGGCGCTCGGGGTCTCGCCGGTGCTCGCTGAGGCGCTGCTGCGCTCGCTGATACAGGGCTCGCTGACCACGCAGGAGCGCGCCAGGGTCGCCGCGCAGGGCAAGGGCAGCGGCCGGCGGGCGCTGGTGATCGGCGGCCACGGCAAGATGGGTCGCTGGATGGCCGACTTCCTCGCGTCGCAGGGCTTCGCGATCACGATCGCCGACCCCGCGGGCGAAGTGCCCGGGTACGACTGGCTCGAGGACTGGTCGAGCGACCCGCTCGATCAGGATTACATCGTCGTCGCGACGCCGCTGAAGACCGCGGCCGGCGTGCTCAAAGAGCTGGCGCGGCGGCGCCCGAACGGAGTGATCTTCGACATCGGCTCGCTGAAGACACCGCTGCGCAGCGGGCTGGAGTCGCTGCGCCAGGCCGGTTGTCGCGTGACCTCGGTGCATCCGATGTTCGGCCCGGACACGCAGCTGCTATCCGGGCGGCACGTGATATTCATCGATCTCGGTGTGCCGGGCGCGCTCGAGGCAGCGCGCGACCTGTTCGGATCGACGATGGCCGACCGCGTGGTGATGACGCTCGACGAGCACGACCGCCTGATCGCGTTCGTGCTGGGGCTGTCGCACGCGCTCAATATCGCTTTCTTCACCGCGCTGGCCGAGAGCGGCGAGGCCGCGCCGCGGCTCGCGAGGATGTCGAGCACGACCTTCGACGCGCAGCTCGAGGTCGCTTCCCGGGTGGCGGAGGAGAATCCGGAACTGTACGACGAGATCCAGCGACTGAACGCCTATGGCGCCGAGCCGCTCGAAGCGCTGCGGCTCGCCGTCGAGCGCATACAGCGCTCGGTCGGCAGCGACGACGTCGACAGCTTCGTCGCGATGATGGAGCGCGGCCGCGAATACCTGAGGGTGCGCCAGGCCGCAAGAGAGGGGTCCGGCTGAAGGTTCTCGGCGCTCGGCCTAGCGATAAGTACGGATACCAGTCTAATAAGCCCTCATTCCCGGGCAGTACGCCCTGGACGAGACTGAGTCCAAGCGAACAGTAAAAAAGCCATTCCGGCTGGCGGGCCTAGGGAGGGAGCGCCATGCTACATAATATCTTCCGACGTTTCGTTCCGCTGTTCACGGGCCTCGCGGCGCTGGGCCTCGCGCCCGCGCTGATGGGCGCCGACATCGTTCCGAACGAGATCCAGCAGCCAGGCACGCAGCCTGGCGAAGCCGGCAACCTCGAGACGCCGGACAAGTGCGACAACTGCCACGGCGGTTACAACAGTGCCGTGGAGCCTGCCTTCAACTGGCGGGGCAGCATGATGGCGAACGCGGGCCGCGACCCGATCTTCTGGGCGACGCTCGCGATCGCGGAGCAGGACTTCGACGGCGCCGGTGACCTCTGCATTCGCTGCCATAGCGTCGCGGGCTGGCAGGGCGGGCGCTCGACGCCCACGGACGGTTCCGGGCTCATGGCCGGTGACGCCGACGGCGTCGAGTGCGAGGCCTGCCACAAGAGCACGAATCCGAACAACCGCGAGCACCTTGGGGCGATGTCCTCGCCGTTCATAGCCAACGACGGGGGCAACCCGGCAACCGGCTACTACGGCTCGGGGATGCTGTCGCTCTGGCCGGGCTCGGCGAAGCTCGGTCCCTATGTTGACGCCGGTGCGCGTCACCAGTTCATGCAGTCGAAGTTCCACCGCGACGTGGACTTTTGTGGCTCCTGCCACGACGTGTCGAACCCCGCGGTCGGCGACCTCGCGCACAACAACGGCGTGCCGGCGAGCGGCGATCCGGTGATCGCGAGCGGCGTGCCGGGCGCGCCGGTGGATGCCAAGGCGGCATTCAACAACTTCCCGTACCAGTACGGCGTGGTCGAGCGCACCCATAGCGAATTCAAGTCCGGGGCGCTGTCCGGGACGCTGGTCTCCGGCTATGCGGGTCTCCCCGCTGACCTTAAGGCCGGCGCGATCAAGGCGGCTTACGAGGCCGCGGGCGGAGACTATAAGGACGGTACCGACCGCTATTTCTCCTGCCAGACCTGCCACATGCGTGCAGTGAGAGGTTACGGCGCGAACAAGAAAGGCATTCCGCTGCGTGACGACCTGCCATTGCACGACATGACCGGCGGCAACTACTGGATTCCCGACGCGATCGTCTACCAGAACACCGAGGGCAAGCTGCGCCTCGGCGGCGGGCTCAGCTCGGTCCAGCTCGACGCACTGGCCGCCGGGAAGCTGCGCGCCCAGCAGCAGCTGAACCTGGCCGCCTCGTTGAGCGTCACCGGGAACACGCTGAAGATCACGAACCTGACCGGCCACAAGCTGATCTCCGGCTATCCGGAAGGACGACGGATGTGGGTCAACGTCAAGTGGTACGACGAGTCGAACGGTCTGCTGCGCCAGGACGGCGAGTACGGCGTCGTGGCGGACGTCAACGGCACGCCGGTCCA
>DATIRA010000154.1:0-2385 GCA_035470225.1 Steroidobacteraceae bacterium
CGAAGTCCGAGTCGCTGTCGATCTCGAGCGAATGGGCCGTGCGCGTGTGACGCTCGGGCAGGTCGAAGCATCGGTGCGCGGCGAAAACGCGACGATTCCCGGCGGCGCGGTGGACGTAGGCCTGCGCAAGTTCAACCTGAAGACCTCGGGCAGCTACGACACGCTCGAGGAGATCTCCGAGACCGTCGTCGCGAGCCGCGACGGCCGCATCGTCAAGCTGCGCGACATCGCCGCGGTCTCATGGGACACGGCGGAGGAGCGCTACACCGGGCGCTTCAATGGTCGTCGCGCGGTATTCGTGACCGCAAGCGCCAAGGACCGCGTCAACGTGTTCGCGGTCCGTAACGGCATCTACGCGACACTCGACTCCTTCGAGCAGCAGCTGCCCGCCGGCGTGACGCTTGCGCGCGGCTTCGATCAATCGCAGAACGTCCGGCACCGTCTGAATCGCCTCGGGCTCGATTTCTCGATCGCGATCGCGCTTGTGCTGCTGACGCTGCTGCCGCTCGGCCTGCGGGCTGCGGTCGTGGTGATGATCTCGATCCCGCTGTCGCTGGCCATCGGCTTGTCTGCGCTGTATTTCACCGGGTTCTCGCTGAACCAGCTTTCGATCGCCGGCTTTGTGCTGTCGCTGGGCCTGCTGGTCGACGACTCCATCGTCGTGGTGGAAAACATCGCGCGCCACCTGCGCGAAGGCCATTCACGGATCCGCGCGGCGATACTGGCGACCGACCAGATCGCCCAGGCCGTGCTCGGCTGCACCGTCACGCTGCTGTTTGCGTTCCTGCCGCTGCTGTTCCTGCCCGAGGGCGCCGGGCTCTTCATCCGTTCGCTGCCCGCAGCCGTGCTCTACACGGTCGCCGCGTCGCTGTTCGTCGCGCTGACCGTGATCCCGTTCCTCGCGAGCCGCATGTTGAAGGCCGACGGCGCGCACGCCGAGGGCAACCGTTTCCTCCGCGGCCTGATGGGCGGCATCGAGCGCTACTACGCACCGGCGCTCGGCAGGGCGATCGCGCACCCGGTCAAGACACTGCTGCTCGCGCTGGCCGTCGTCGCCGGCTCGATCGCACTGGTGCCGATCATCGGCTTCAGCGTCTTCCCGGCCGCCGACATCCCGCAGTTCAGGATCACTATCGAGACCCCGGACGGTGCCAGCGTCGCCGATACCGATCGCGCGTTGCGTTTCGTTGAGCGGGAGCTGGCCCGCCGTCCCGAGATCAAGCACTGGTTCGCGAACCTCGGCAGGGGCAACCCGCGCGTTTACTACAACATCTACCAGGAAGAGACCAACGCGAACGTCGCGGAGGTCTTCGTCGAGCTCCACGAGTTCGATCCCCGGGAGAGTCCGCTGCTCTATGACGATCTGCGCGAGGTTTTCGCGGGCTACCCGGGCGCACGCATCATCGTCGAGTCCTACCAGAACGGGCCGCCGATCAACGCCCCGATCGAGATCGGCATCAAGGGTCCGGATCTCGAGACGCTGCGCGAGCTGGCCAATCAAGCCGAGGAGATCATCGCCCGGACGCCCGGAACGCGCGACATAGAGAACGCCGTGCGGCGGCAGCGGACGGACCTCGAGCTCGGCATCGACTCGCAGAAGGCTGCGTTGCTCGGCGTCGCGCCGGTGGAGGCCGATCGCACCGTGCGGGCGGCCGTGGCGGGCCTCAACGCGGGCATGTTCCGCGAGGCGGACGGGGACGAGTACCCGATCACGCTGCGACTGCCGATGCAGGGTCGACCGAAGCTGGAGATGATCGACCTGATCGAGGTCGCCTCGGCCAGCGGCCAGACAGTGCCGCTGCGGCAGATCGCGAATCCGGAATTCTCCTCAGCACCGAGCCTGATTCGCCGTCACGACCGCGAGCGGGAGGTCATCGTCACGGCCTATCCAGCGACCGGCTACAACACCGGCAAGCTCACGCAGGCCGTGCTCGAGCGGCTCGACGCGCTCGAGCTGCCCCCCGGGTACACGCTACGGGCCGGCGGAGAGCTGGAGGCGCGCCAGGAGAGTTTCGGTGGCATCGGGACCGCGGTGCTGGTCGCCGTGTTTGGAATCCTCGCGGTGCTGGTGCTCGAGTTCGGCAGCTTCCGCTCGATGCTGATCGTCGCCGGCGTGATCCCGCTCGGCGTCGCCGGCGGACTGCTCGCGCTGCTCGCAACGGGGTACACGTTGTCGTTCACCGCGACGATCGGCCTCGTCGCGTTGATCGGCATCCAGATCAAGAACTCGATCCTGCTGGTGGACTTCACGAACCAGCTACGCGAGCGGTCGGTGCCGCTGGAGGAAGCGGTGACACGCGCCGCGGAGATCCGCGTGCTGCCGATCCTGCTCACCTCGGCCACGGCGATCGGCGGGCTGATACCGCTCGCGATCCAGGGGTCGGG
>DATIRA010000155.1:0-7866 GCA_035470225.1 Steroidobacteraceae bacterium
GCTGCCGGCGATCGCCGCCTACCTCGTGGGTGATCGCCTGAAGGCGGACAAGCCGAAGGGCGTCGAATGGGGTGACGTTGCGCCCGACGAGATGCACAAGGTGACCGGCACAGGGCAGACGTGAGCGCAGCCACCGACCCGTTGGGGCAGCCGCTCGAGCTGCCCTGCGGGGCCGTGCTGCCGAACCGGCTCTGCAAGGCGGCGATGACCGAGGGCGTGGCGGACGCGCAGCTGCGCGCGACGGAGCGGCACGAGCGGCTGTATCGGACCTGGAGCGAGGGCGGCGCGGGGCTGCTGCTCACCGGCAACGTGCAGGTGGACCGCCGTGACCTCGAACGGCCCGGCAACGTCGCGATCGACGTGTCGTCACCGGAGACGGTTTCGCCTGAGGCCCGGCAGCGTCTAGCGCGCTGGGCTGCCGCAGGCACCGCGGCCGGCAACCACCTGTGGATGCAGATCTCGCACGCGGGCCGGCAGTCGCCGCGCTACGTGACCCGCCAGCCGCTGGCGCCCTCGGCCGTGCAGCTCAAGATCCTCGGTAACTATGCCAAGCCCCGGGCGCTGACCGAGCCCGAGATACTGGAACTGATCGGCCGCTTCGGCCAGGCGGCGGCGATCGCCCGGGACGCCGGCTTCACCGGCGTCCAGGTACACGGCGCGCACGGCTACCTGATCAGCTCGTTCCTGTCCCCGTTCACGAATCGGCGCGAGGACGACTGGGGCGGTCCGCTCGAGAACCGGGCGCGTTTCCTGCTCGAGACGCTGCGCGCGGTGCGGGCGGCGGTGGGCGCGGATTTTCCGGTCGCGCTGAAGCTCAACTCGGACGATTTCCGCAAGGGCGGGTTCACGCACCAGGACTGCCTGCGGGTCGTCGAGTGGCTCAACCACGAATCGCTGGACCTGCTGGAGGTCTCGGGCGGCACCTACGAGCAGCCGCGGCTGATCGGCGCGGTCGGCCGTTCGGCGGACGCGGTGCCGGTTCGGGAGAGCACACGCGCGCGCGAGGCGTACTTCCTCGATTACGCGGTCGCGATCCGCAAGGTCGCGCGCATGCCGCTGATGGTCACCGGCGGATTCAGGACACGCACGGGCATGGAGGCGGCGCTCGCGAGTGGCGACTGTGACGTGATCGGTCTCGGACGGCCGCTCTGCTGGCAGCCGGACTTTCCGCGCCGCCTGCTGCGGCATGAGGCGGATGCGATCGAGCGGATCGAGGACCGGCTGCGTTTCGCCGACACCGGCTGGCGTTCGCCGACGAGCCCGCTGACGCCGTTGAAAGTGCTGAACGCGTTCGCGGCCCAGTCCTGGTACTACTGCCAGATCTTCAGGCTCGCGGACGGTCGCCCGCCGCAGGGCGATCTCGGCCTGCTGGCCGCGTTCCGGGAGTACCTGGCCGACGAGATCACGACCGCACGACGCGTTCACCGCGCGTATCGAGACTGATTCAGGCCGGCTTCATGACGCCGAGCCAGCCGATGACCAGCGCCAGCAGCAGGGCCAGATAGCGTCCCGCCCGTGCCAGGCGCAGCCTGCGCAGCAGGCTGGCCTGCTCGAGGCCGCTACCCTGCGGGGTCGAGCGCGCCGGACGGACGGATTCGACCTGCCAATTGACGAATGCGCTGCAGGCGACGAGCGCCGCGGTCAGCAGCATTTTCCAGGACAGCCAGGTCGCGCCGTCCGCAGGGGCGCCGACCAGGGGCCGCAGCGCAATGATCGCGAGCACGGCCGCGAGCGCATAGCGCGCAAGCAGTTCGAGTCGCGCCAGGCGGCTCTGGTGGTCGCGTGCGCGCCAGCGGTGCACGTAGCCCGCCAGCAGCAGCCAGCTCACGGAGGCGACCCAGATCGCCAGAAGCGCGGTGTTGTCGATCCAGACCAGGCCCACCTGGGCCGCGAGCGTGAAACCGAGCGCGATGTTCAGGATCAGCGCGTTCCACGGATGGTGATCGAGGCCGCAGAGCATCGTGCAGATCTCGTGGCGCGGCAGTCCATCTGCCGAGAGCGCGAGCCAGCCGTTCCGCCAGACTCCCTCGGCAACCAGTTCGCTGCCGAGCCAGTAACCCATCAGCAGCACGTGAAGCACGATCAGTACTTCGTAGTAATCCATGACTCAGCGATGCTTCCTCGACCCGTCCGTGGCAAGGGCCACACGCTCCCCGGGGCGCTCCGGTCGCCGCCGCTGCGTTTCCAGCGCCAGTGCCAACCCCATGCTTTCGCAGTGTAGCGCCAAACCACACCGCTCCGTGCATCGCGGCCGGGCGAGAGCGACGGCGGGACTTCACAGCGGGCATCACGGACGGCATGATTCCCGGCCCGTCATGACCTCGAAGGAGCCGCCGACCGGTCGGAAGGCCGTCCTGGCGTGGTGCCGATGAGCCTGAGAAACACACGGAAACTCGTCTTCTGCGCGATGGTTGCGCTCGGCGTCACCGCCTGCGCGACGAGCCCGACGGGTCGCAAGCAGTTGATGCTCGTCTCCGAGCAGCAGGCCATCGGCGCCTCCCGTCAGGCCTATGTGCAGGAGATGGGCAGGTACAAAGAGCAGGGCAAGCTCGTGACCGATCCCCGGGTGCTCAATCGCGTCCAGGTGATCACCGAGCGCCTGGTGGCCCAGGCGGTCAAGATGCGTCCGGACAGTGCGAGCTGGCAGTGGAGCGTCCAGGTCATCGACGAGCCGAAGACCGTCAACGCGTGGTGCATGGCGGGCGGGCGCATGGCGGTCTACACGGGCCTTCTGCAGAAGATCGATCCGACCGACGACGAGCTCGCACAGGTCATGGGGCACGAGATCGCGCACGCGCTCGCGAACCACACCGCGGAGCGCATGTCCGTGGCGATGGCGGGCTCGGCAGGGGTCATCGCGGCCGGCCTGCTGTCCGACCGGCCAGCTGCAGCGATGGCGACTGCGGCCGCAGCGGCGAAACTGGCGGTGGAGCTGCCGAACAGCCGCACGTCGGAATCGGAGGCCGACCGGATCGGCATCGAGCTCGCCGCGAAGGCCGGCTATGATCCGGCAGCGGCCGTGACGCTCTGGCAGAAGATGGCCGCGGTCGGCGGCAGCGGTCCCCCGGCGTTCCTGAGCACGCATCCGAGCGACGCGCAGCGCCAGCAGCGCCTCGGCGCGCTGGTTCCACAGATGCAGCCTTACTACGGGGCCGCCGGAACCCGACCAAGCCACCCGGTGCGCATCGGCGCGGCCGCCATCTCCTGACCCGCAAAGGGCACCGTAAAGGGGACAGATTTATTTGGGCAAATAGATCCGTCCCCTTTTCGGGGTCCACGCGTCAGAACATGGGGACAGGTCTAGTTGGGTAAATAGATCTGTCCCCTTTGAGTCACGGGGTCGTGGCGCTGGCCTGCTCCGGCACCGGGAAGCCGCGCTTGCGCATCAGCGCCTCGATGCCGGGATCACGGCCCCGGAAGGCGCGGTAGCCGTCCGCCGGGTCGATCGTGTTGCCGACTGAGAACACGTTGTCGCGCAGCCGCTTGGCTACGGCCTTGTCCCAGGGGCCGCCTGCCTCGGTGAACGCTTCCCAGGCGTCCGCGGTCAGCGTGTCGGACCACAGGTAGCTGTAGTACCCGGCGGAGTAGCCGTCACCGGCGAACACGTGCAGGAACTGCGGCGTGCGGTGGCGCATGACGATCTCCTCGGGCATGCCGAGTTCCGCCAGCGTCTCCCGCTCGAACTTGTCGGGATCGATCGTTTCGTCGGCCGCCAGGTGCAGCTTCATGTCAACCAGCGCGCTCGACAGGTACTCGACCGTCTTGAAGCCCTGGTTGAACGTGTCCGCGCGCTCGATCTTGGCCACAAGCTCCGCCGGAATCGGCTTGCCGGTCTCGTAGTGCAACGCGTAGCGGTTCAGGATCTCGGGCGTCGAGAGCCAGTGCTCGAGAATCTGGGACGGGAACTCCACATAGTCGCGCGCGACGGCCGTGCCGGCGAGCGACGGGTAGTTCACGTTCGAGCTCAGTCCATGCAGCGCATGGCCGAACTCGTGGAACAGCGTGCGAGCATCCTCCCAGCTGATCAGCACCGGTTCGCCGGGCTTGCCCTTAACGAAGTTGGAATTGTTCGAGACGATCGTCTTCACGTCGCCGTCGAAGCGCTCCTGGCTGCGGTAGGCGTTCATCCAGGCGCCGGACCGCTTGCCCTTGCGCGCATAGGGATCGAAGTACCAGAGCCCGACCAGTCCGCCCGCCGGATCGGTGACCTCCCAGACCCGCACGTCGGGGTGATACACCGGCACCTTGGCGGGATCGACGGGCTTGAACGTGAAGCCGAACAGCTGGTTCGCCATGTAGAACATGCCCTCGCGCAGGTTCTCGAGCTGCATGTACGGCGTGATCTGGGTCTCGTCGAGGTCGTACTTGTCCTTGCGGACCTTCTCCGCGTAGTAGCGGTAGTCCCAGGGCTCGATCTTGATGCCGGCGCCTTCCTTGTCGGCGATCGCCTGCATGTCGGCGACCTCCTCCTGCACCCGCGCGACGGCGGCCGGCCACACGGCCTCCATCAGCTGCATCGCGCGCTCCGGGTTCTTCGCCATCGCATTCTCGAGGCGCCAGTGCGCGTGGGTCGGGTAACCGAGCAGTCTGGCGCGCTCGGCCCGCAGCTTCAGGATCTTCGTGATGATCGCGTTGTTGTCGGTCGGGCCGCCCTCGTCGCCGCGGTTGACGAACATCGTCCAGACCTTCTTGCGCAGCTCGCGGCGGTCCGAGTAGGTCAGGAATGGCTCGACGCTCGAGCGGGTGTTCGATACGGCCCACATTCCCTTGTGGCCGCGCGCAGCCGCCGCCGCCGCCGCACCCTCACGCACCGACTCGGGGAGCCCGGCCAGGTCGTCTTCCTCGGTGATCAGCAGGACGCCGTTCTCCTCGTCCTTCAGCACGTTCTGGCCGAACTGCGTGTACAGCGTCGCGAGCTGCTGGTTGATCTCCGACAGCCGCTTCTTGGCATCGGCATCGAGCCGAGCGCCCGCGCGGACGAAGTCGGTGTAGTACTTCCAGGCGAGCCGCTGCTGCTCGGGCGTCAGACCCGCCGTCTCGCGCGTCTCGTAGACGGCTGCGATGCGCTTGAACAGCGCCTCGTTCTGCGTGATCTTGTCACTGAACGCCGCGAGCTTCGGCGACATCTCGCGCTCGACCGCCTGCACAGCTTCGTCGTTCAGCGTTGATGCGTAGATGCCGTAGACGGTGCCGACGCGGTCCAGCGTGCGGCCGCTGCGCTCGAGCGCAGCGATCGTGTTGTCGAATGTCGCGGGCTCCGGATTCGCCGCGATGCGATCGATCTCGGCCAGCTGCTCGGCCATGCCCGCTTCGAGCGCCGGCTGCAGGTACTCGACCCTGGCCTTGTCGAACGGCGGTACGCCGCCATACGGGCCCGTCCAGGGGGCGAGGAGCGGATTCGTGGCGGCAGTCGTTGCAGTGTCGCTCATGTCAGTGGCAAAGGCGGGGGAGGCGAGCAGCGCGGCCGCGCCCGCGAGGGCAGTCAGTGTCTTCATGGTGGATTCAGGTTCCCGGGAAGCGCCAATGGGCGGCAGTTAGCCCTCTAGACTAACCGAAAGCCCCCAGGTTCCCCAAGCCGTCGGCCGGATCCGGCCACCGTCGCTGGCGCGACCGCAGCGTGCACCCGGCGAATTCGCTTCAGCGGCCCCGGCCCCTCGGCCGGGGTGCAGGCCGCGCGGCCGGGCGTGACATCGTCGAGGGCGGCCGCGCACTGGTCGGTGGTCGCGACGGAGGCATGGCCGGCCGGGTCGAAGGCATCGGCGCCGGCAGCGTGGTCGGCCGGTCCGGCCTGTCGGGTCTGTCGGGCCTGTCCGGCGGCACGACGACGACCGGTGGTCCGCCCCCGTACCACGGACCCGGGTAGTAGCCGGGGTAGTAGCCCCCGCCGTAGTAGCCGGTGCCGTAGCTCATCCCGACGCCATAGCTCGCGGACTCGCAACCGGCGAGCCCCGCGAGGACCAGGGCCAGCGCCACGCTGCAGGCCATCCTGTGCGTATTCTTCATTGCCCGGCTCCGCGATGTGCGCCAGGCCACTCCGCCACTGCGAACGGGGCGCCCATCGGGTCGAGTATCAGTGCCACCCGCGTGCCGTGGTAGCTCTCCGGCGTCGCGACGATGTGTCCCCCGGCCGCACGGGCGCGAGCGACGGTCTGCGCGACGTCGTCGACGCGGACGTAGGGGATCCAGGTACTCGGTGCGTCGACCGGCTTCGCCAGGATGCCGGCCCGCGCCCGGCCCCCGGAGGCCAGGTGAAAGCCGCCGGATTCGCCCGGCGTCGCACCGGGCACGACCTCGTATTCACCGAGGCTCCGATAGAACTCAGCCATCCGGGCCGGATCGTCCGCCCACAACTCTGCCCACAGCCATTCGTTCGTCTCGCCGAGGTAGTCCTCGGGATCGCCGGTCGCGGAGCGGATCACGCCGAACATCGCACCCTCGGAGTCGGCGAACAGCGCGGCTTCGCCTCGCGGTCCCATCGACTGTCGCGGGACCAGCACCTTGCCTCCGGCGGCCCGGACCCGAGCCTCCGCGGTACCCACGTCATCGACGGAGATCAGGCCCACCCAGCGAGCGTCGCGCTTCATCGAGCGATCTCGCGGCCGCGAGAAGACCATGCCGGCGATGGGCTGGCCGCGATGCAGAACGAGCGTGTAGGTCTCGGTGTCGTCTTCGGGCCCGTAGGTCTCGAACTGCCAGTCGAAGACCTGACGATAGAACGCCACCGCGCCACCGACGTCACGGGTCAGCAGTTCCATCCATACCCAGCGGCCCGGCACGTGCACCCCGGTCGCCGGGTCGGTGATCGGCGGCCAGTATCGGTCGGCCGCCAGCAGCGCCGCCGGCAGCAGCCCAAGCGCGACGACGCAGGCCCAGAACCGACCCGGGACTCGCCGCATCATCATTGATTCCACGTCCTCATCTGGCCCGGAATGCTGCCCGAGTCGAGCCGGCCGATCAATCCGGCGGCCGGCTGAAGTAGCGGCGCATGGCCCCGCGCTGCAGCAGCCATGCGCCGGCCCCGGTCAGCATCGCCACCGTGCCGAGGATCAGCGCCATCCGAAGATACGGCCGACCCTGGTCCAGGCGCAGCTGTGCGATCGCCACCGCGGTGCGCAGCCATTCCAGGGTCCCGAGCAACAACAGCGCCTGCAGCGCCCGCCGGGCCCATGGCCGTCGGATCAGCAACAGCGACAGCGCGATGACCGAGCCGATCGCGGGCAGCCAGTGACTGCCCCGGTAGAAATGCGCCGCCAGCAGCGCGAGCGCGACGGCGCAGAGCGCCAGTGCACCGGCGGCCCGCATGCACCGCCGCTCAGCCTCGTTCCCACATCAGGTCCGAGTCCCCGGAGCGTATGGCCGTGTCGATCATGTCGAGCAGCGGGACGGCGCGCATCCCGAGCGTCACCGCTGGCGGCCGGCTCGCCTCATCGTCCTGCTGGTCCTCGTCCGCCCCCTGTCCCACGGCCGCTTCTTCGGGCGAGGGCGTGGTGCCCGAGTCGGCGAGCGCGGCGCGCAGTCTGGCGAGCGCCGCGGGCAGTTCGCCGGACAGGATGGCGCCGGGGACGGTTCCGGAATGCCCCATCAGCCTGATCAGCTGGACCGCGGCCTCGCCCAGCATCGTGAGCTGCCCGTAACGCGTCGAGAATTTTACGATCATGGTCACCCCTTCGAGTCGGTCGGCCGCAATGTCGCACCAGGACGCCGGCCCGTCCAGTGCGCATCGGTCGCTCGCTGCGGCGGACGGGCGCTGTCTCCCCTGCTAATCTCCGTCAGATCCACCGATAGACGCGGAGTCACGATGAAATTCGAGAACCTGCTGGTCGAACGCGCGGGGGCCGTGCTGACGGTCACGCTGAACCGCCCGGA
>DATIRA010000156.1:0-7353 GCA_035470225.1 Steroidobacteraceae bacterium
TGGGGGAGGGACGCACCGTTCTGCACGACTGCCCACGGGTAAGCAGCCGGCTCGTCCTCGTGTACGATGATCGCGGCCGCGGCGCCCTGTCGGGCTGCTTCGTCGAACTTGTAGGTCCACCGGCCGAAGTAGGTCATCGTCCGGCCCTTGAACAGCGCCGGATCCAACGTCGCGAAGCCCGGGTCGTTCACCAGGATCACGGCGGTCTTGCCGCGCATGTCCAGTCCCGCGTAATCGTTCCAGCCGCGGCTCGGGTCCACGATGCCGTAGCCCACGAAAACGAGGTCACTTTCCTCGATCCCGGCCTCGGTGGTCACCCGGGTCGTCCAGTACACGGCCTCGGGACCGTAGCTGAAATCAAGCTTCCCGCCCGCGGCGCTGACTTCGAGGCTCGGCGAGGGCTGTGTGCCGAGTTCGACGAACGGGACCGGCTGCAGGTAGGAATCCCCGGCACCCGGCTTCAGTCCGATTTCCCGGAAAGTCCGCTCCAGGTAGGCCACTGTCTTCGCGCCACCCGGCGTGGCCGAGCGCCGGCCCTCGAACTCGTCCGAAGCCAGCACCTTCACATGGGCGGTCAGTCCGTCGGCCGTGAATCTCTCGGGCGGGTCGCCGCGTCCGGCTCCGGTGGAGCAGGCGGCAGTGGATGCCGCTGCGACGAGCAGCACAGAGCGGAACACAGTCAGTCGGCTTGTCATCAATGACTCCGTAATCTAGGCAAATGCGAACAATTCTCAGGACCGCCGGCAGTCAGCTGCGGGTTGCCATGTAAAGCGAGGCCAGCGCGACGATGGCGCCCCACATCGCGCCCTGGGCCCACCAGCGCCATCGGCGCTCGCGGGCCAGGCCGATGAAACTGAGCCCGGCCAGGCATGTCAAACCAGCGAAGATCGACAGGTACAGGGCCAGCAGCGGAAGCTCGCTGCGGAACTGGGGATGCTCCCCGGACAGCACCAGGAACACCACCGTCGTCGCGGCAAGACCGAAGGTCGTGGCGGCGGCGGAGCCCAGGACAAATCCGGTCAGTGCGGTGAGCGGTCTCACGATCAGGCGGCGCAGAGTCTCCCCGGGCCTTGATTGGCACGGAGCGTGACTCTAGCCTAGGCCTCCGAGCGTCGGGAACGAGGAAGTCCATAAGTGTATCAGGCAGGCGAAAGAGTTGAGACGGCGCCAGCGCGCCGCACGCGGCGCGCGGCCCATGGGGTCGTGCTGGCCGCGGTCGTGCTCGGCGTCGGCAGCCTGCTGCTCGGCACAGCGCCGGCACCAACGGCGGTCGCCAGCGCAACGACGACCAGCCTGGGCCCGACTGATCGCCAGGCGCGGGTCGCGCGGCTGGTGAGCAGCATGTTCGAGCGATCTCACTACCGGCAGGCACCGATCAACGATCCCGTTTCGTCGTTGATGCTGGACCGGTACCTCGAGTCGCTGGACCCGAGCCGCAGCTATTTCCTCGCCAGCGACATCGCCGAGTTCGAGCGTTATCGCTACCAGCTCGACGACGCGGTCGCGAGCGGCGAGTTGAGTCCTGCGTTCGCGATCTTCAATCGTTTCCAGCAGCGCAGCCGCGAGCGCATGAGCTACGCGCTGAAGGTGCTCGAGACCGAGCCCGACTTCACGCTGGACGAGACCTTCGAGTTCGACCGCAAGGATGCTCCCTGGGCGACGGAACGCTCGGAGCTCGACGAGCTCTGGCGCAAGCGCGTCAAGAGCGACGCGCTGTCGCTGATTCTGGCGGACAAGACCTGGCCCGAGGCCCGGGAAATCCTGGAGAAGCGCTACGAGCGGGTGCGCAAGCGGGCGGAACAGGTCACTTCGGATGACGTGTTCGAGAACTTCATGAACGCGTTCGCGCACGTTTTCGACCCGCACTCGAGCTATTTCTCGCCGCGCAACTCCGAGGAATACCGGATCCAGATGAGCCTGTCCTACGAGGGCATCGGCGCGTCGCTGCAGCTGCTGGACGACTACGTGACGCTCGTGGAGATCCTGCCGGGAGGTGCAGCGCAGCGCAGCGGGGCACTGGCCGCCAAGGATCGGATCGTCGCGGTCGGACAGGGCAAGGACGGCGAGCTGGTGGACGTCGTGGGCTGGCGCCTCGACGACGTCGTGCAGCTGATCCGCGGGCCGGGCGGTTCCGAGGTTCGCCTGCAGATCCAGCCCGGCAACGCCGCTCCCGGCACGGCGGACAAGGTGATCGTGCTGACGCGTGCGAAGATCACGCTGGAGGCCCAGGCGGCCAAGAAGGAGCTGCGCGAGGTCGAGCGCGGCGACCAGACGCTGCGCATCGGCGTCATCACGGTCCCGTCCTTCTACCAGGACTACAACGCCCGCGCCGCCGGCGACGACGAGTACCGCAGCACCACCCGCGACGTGCACCGCCTGCTGCAGGAATTCGAGCAGGAAGGCGGTATCGACGGCCTCGTGCTCGACCTTCGCGAGAATGGCGGTGGACACCTCAGCGAAGCAATCGGGCTCGTGAACCTGTTCGTCCCGAAGGGACCCGTCGTACAGCTGCGCGAGACCGGCGGCCGCGTCGAGGTGCTCGAGTCCGACGAGCGCGACGCTGCGTATTCCGGCCCGCTGACGATCCTGGTGGACCGCTTCAGCGCCTCGGCATCGGAGATATTCGCGGCCGCGATGCAGGACTACGGCCGCGGCATCGTGATAGGTCAGGACACGTATGGAAAAGGCACGGTCCAGAACCTCTACCCGCTGGATCGTTACGCGCTCGGCAAGGATCCGGGCTACGGTCAGGTCACCGTCACGATCGGGATGTACTACCGCGTGACCGGCGACAGCACCCAGAACCGCGGCGTGCAGCCGGATATCAGACTGCCCTCGCCGATCAGCCTCGAGGAAGTCGGCGAGAGCTCCCGGGACGGTGCGCTGCCCTGGAACAGGATCCGCCCGGCCGACTTCAGCCGGCTCGACGCGCTCAGCCCGCTGGTCGAGGAGTTGCAGATGCGCCACGCCGAGCGCGTCGCCAACAACCCGGACTTCCGGCATGCGACCGAGGAAATCGCCGCGCTCGAGGAGATGCGCAGCCACGAATCGGTGTCGCTGAACCTCGAGAAGCGCAAGGCCGAGCGCGAGCAGCGTGCCGCCGAGCAGCTGGCCCGCGAGAACGCACGCCGTGCGGCGCAAGGGCTTCCGGCGCTGGAGAAAGCTGCCGACATCGAGGACGTCCCGGACGCGTTGCTGGCAGAGACGGCCGAGATCACGGCCGACCTGAGCCGGCTCGAGCCGCGTTACCTGGCCAGGCGTGCCGGAGACTCCTGATCGCCCCATTACGGCGGTCCACAAGGATGGTGTTGTACTTGACTACAACACTAAAGACGCCTAGCATTTCGCCATCACTAGTCTGACGCGTTCGCGCACAAGGTCCCAATGACCAGAACACACCCGGGCGGTGCCAGACACCGGCGAGGAATCCGCGCATTCGTTGCGGCCGCAGTTGCGGCCGCACTCGTAGTGGGCTGCAGCAACGGCAAGGCCAAGGACGAGGGCGCGAGCGAGGCCGACACCTCCGTGCCGGTCGAGGTCCAGCCGGTCCGCCGCGCTGCGATGGTCGCCGTCTACTCCGGCACGGCTCCGATCGAGGCGCACGAGGAGGCCGAGGTCGTCGCCAAGGTGGGCGGCGAAGTTCGCCAGATCCTGGTCGAGGAAGGCGACATGGTGAAGGACGGACAGTTGCTGGCGCGCCTGGACGGCGACCGGCTGCGCCTCGAGCTCGCCCAGGCGGAGGCCAACCTGCGCAAGCTGGAACGGGACTACACGCGCGTCAAGGAGCTGAGCGAAAAGGGTCTCGTGGCAAAGGGCACCGCCGAGAACACCAAGTTCGACCTCGACGCGCTGCGCGCGACCTACGACCGGGCGCGCCTCGAGCTGAGCTACACGGAGATCCGCGCACCCATCGCGGGCGTGGTTTCCGCGCGCTACATCAAGGTCGGCAACACGATCACGCCGAATACCCCGACGTTCCGGGTCACGGACCTCGACCCGCTCGTGGCCTACGTCCACGTGCCCGAAAAGGAGTTCCGCAAGCTCGCACCGGACCAGAAGGCCGACGTCGTCGTCGACGCGCTGGCCGGCGAGCGCTTCGTCGGAACGATCTCGAGGATAAGCCCCACGGTGGATCCCCAGACGGGAACGTTCCGCGCACGCGTCGAGGTGCCCGACCAGACGCGCCGGTTGAAGCCCGGCATGTTCGCCCGCGTCAACATCGTCTACGAGCGCCGCGACGATGCGCTGCAGGTGCCGCGCACGGCCATCCTGGACGGCGACGGCGAGCAGTCGGTGTACGTGATCGTCGACGGTAAGGCCGAGCAGCGGCGCGTGACGCCGGGCCTCAGCAACAACGGCTGGGTCGAAATCGTCGACGGACTGCAGGGCGATGAAAGCGTGGTCGTCGTCGGCCAGGGCGGACTGAAGACCGGCACGCCGGTGAAGGTCGTCGAGGCCGCGGTCGCCGCGACCGACAAGGCACGCGCGCGCTGACGCGCGACGCTCCAGCCACTCAGCGGGGATCCAGATGCAGCTGATCGACTTCGCGATCCGGCGGCGGGTGACCATCGTCATGTGCACGGTGGCTATCGCGCTGTTCGGGCTGGTTTCGCTGTCGCGGTTGAAGGTGAACCTGCTGCCGGACCTCTCCTATCCCACGCTCACGGTGCGCACGGAACTCGCCGGCGCGGCGCCTCTCGAGATGGAGACGCTGATCACGCGTCCGGTCGAGGAGGCGGTCGGGATCATCCGCAACGTCCGCCAGGTGCGCTCCGTGTCCCGCTCGGGACAGTCGGACGTGATCCTCGAGTTCGTCTGGGGCACGGACATGGACGTCGCGGGCATCGATGTGCGAGAGAAGCTCGACCTGCTGCAACTGCCGCTCGAGGCGAAGCGGCCACTGCTGCTGCGCTTCGATCCTTCCAGCGAGCCGGTCATGCGGCTCGCGTTCCTGGACGCGGACGTCCAGGCCGGCGAGGACAGCGTGGAGCGTTTGAAGGCGCTGCGACGTTTCGCCGAGGACCGCCTGAAGCCCGATCTAGAGGCAGTGGAAGGCTCGGCGGCGGTCAAGGTGAGCGGCGGCTATGAGGACGAAGTGCAGGTCCTGGTGGACCAGCAGAAGCTCGCGCAGCTCGGGCTGTCGATCGACACGGTCACACGGCGCATCCGTGCCGAGAACGTGAACCTGTCCGGCGGGCGCCTCGAGCAGGGCATGCAGCGCTTCCTGGTGCGCACGCTGAACGAGTTCGAGACCATCGAGCAGATGGCGAACGCAATCATCGCGACCCGCGACGGTCAGCCGATCTACCTTCGCGACGTGGCGACCGTCACGCGCGGCTACAAGGACCGTGAGGCGATCACCAGGGTGGACGGCCGCGAGGCCATCGAGCTGGCGGTCTACAAGGAGGGTGACGCCAACACGGTGCAGCTCGCCGAGGGCGTGACGGAGCGGATCGGGGAACTCGGGAAGTCGCTGCCGGACGGCACGACGATCCGCACGGTCTACGACCAGTCGAAGTTCATCTCCGCGGCCATCGGTGAGGTCAAGAGCGCGGCGCTGCTGGGCGGCCTGCTGGCGATCCTGGTGCTCTACGCGTTCCTGCGCGACGCACGCGCAACGCTGATCACCGGGATCGCGATCCCGGTCTCGGTGCTGGGCACGTTCGTGCTGATGTACGCGTTCGACCTGACGCTGAACATCATGTCGCTGGGCGGCATCGCGCTTGCGGTCGGCATGCTGGTCGACAACGCGGTCGTCGTGCTCGAGAGCATCGTACGCAAGCACGAGCATGGCCTCTCCCGCCCGGAGTCCGCCCGGCAGGGCACCAAGGAGGTCGCGACTGCGGTGATGGCCTCCACGCTTACCTCGATCGCGGTCTTCTTCCCGATGGTCTTCATCACCGGAGTGGCCGGACAGCTGTTCAAGGACCAGTCGCTCACGGTGACGTTTGCACTTCTGTTCTCGCTGGTCGTCGCGCTGACGCTGGTACCGATGCTGGCAGCCGGGCGTCCGGCCAGGACCGCGCCCGAGCCCGGCAGCGCAGACGCTCCGACGCGCGCCCCCCGCCGCTTCGACCGGGCGATGTCGGCGGTCGCGGCAGCGCTGCGCTGGTGCGGGGGCTGGCTGGCCCGGGCACTCAAGCTGGCGCTCAGCCCGCTGGTTCGGCTCGCGCAGGGCCTCAATGCCTGGGCCGAGCGACGCTACCCGTCAGCGCTGCGCTGGGCGCTGGGGCATCCGGGTACGGTGATCGGCGCCGCAGTCGCGCTGTTCGCCTTTACGCTGCTGGTCATCGCGCCGCGCCTGGGCACGGAACTGATCCCGCAGATGTCGCAGGGCGAGTTCAACGTCGACCTGCGGCTACCCCCGGGCGCACCGCTCGAGCAGACTGACCGCTCGCTGCTCGCGGCCCAGCAGGTGGGCGCCGACCTCGGCAACGTCGCCCTCGCCTACTCGGTGGCCGGTACCGGCAACCGGCTGGACGCGAACCCGGTGGATGCCGGAGAGAACACCGGCCGGCTCAGTATCACTCTGGCCCCGGGATCCGGACGCGCCGAGGAAGACGCGGCCATGGAGCAGATGCGCATGGGGCTCGATGAGCTGCCCGGCGTTCAGTACCGCTTCGGCCGGCCCAGCCTGTTCGCGCTGTCGACACCGCTGGAGGTGGTCGTCGCGGGCTACGACCTCGAGCGGCTGCAGCTCGCGGCGGAGCAGGTCCGGCTGCGGATGGAGGAGGACGGCCGCTACTCGGACGTCAAAACGACCGTCGAGGCCGGCAACCCGGAAATACAGATCGTCTTCGACCAGGAGCGCGCATCGCAGCTCGGGCTCGTCGTGCGTGACATCGCGGACCGGGTCGTCAACAGCGTGCGCGGCGAGGTCGCCACCCGCTACAAGCTGCGTGAGAAGCAGATCGACGTGCTCGTGCGCAGCGTGGACACGCGCGCCGCATCGATCGAGGAAGTCCGCAACCTGATCGTGAACCCGGGCAGCGACTTCCCGGTTCCGCTGAGCGCGGTCGCCGACGTACGGCTGGACGTCGGTCCCGCCGAAATCCGCCGGATCGGGCAGGAGCGGGTCGCGGTGATCTCGGCGAACCTCGCCCAGGGCGACCTCGGCAGCGCGGTACAGTCGCTGCGCGGCATCGTCGCCGAAGTCGAGCTGCCGGTGGGTACGAACGCGTTCCTCTCCGGACAGAGCGAGGACATGGACGACTCGTTCCGCTCGCTGCAGTTCGTGCTGCTGCTGGCCGTGTTCCTGGTCTACCTGGTGATGGCCTCGCAATTCGAGTCGCTGCTGCAGCCGTTCGTGATCCTGCTGACGATCCCGCTGGCGGTCATCGGCGCGATCTGGGC